>CAIRTT010000513.1 GCA_903881535.1 uncultured Armatimonadota bacterium | reverse complement strand
TACCAACGAGAACCGGCTGTTTGCGGCAGTGAATCTGGAGAATCTCCAGCGCGATGCCACGGAGCTTGGATTCTTCTGTCTTGTAGATGACATCCGCGAGATCCAGACGAACCATCGGCTTGTTCGTTGGAACCTGGACGACATCGAGGGCATAAATCTTACGGAACTCATCCTCTTCGGTCTTTGCTGTACCGGTCATACCGGCAAGCTTTGCGTAGAGGCGGAAGTAGTTCTGGATGGTAATCGTCGCCATCGTCTGCTGCTCGTTCTCGATCTTGATGCCTTCTTTGGCTTCTACAGCCTGGTGAAGACCATCCGACCAGCGGCGGCCAAACATGATGCGTCCCGTGAACTCATCCACGATACAGACTTCAGGCTTGCCTTCCTTGCCTTGACGCACGACATAGTCGCGGTCGCGGTGGAAGACGGCATGTGCCTTCAGCGCTGCGTTTGCATGTTGCATGTACTGGACATTTTCAAGTGCTGAAATGTCTTCGACATCAAAGCCCATGCGGCGCAGCTGCTTTTCGACATTGACGAGGCCCTGCTCGGAGAAGTGTGCAGTCTTTTGTTTTTCATCCACCACAAAGTCTTTTTCATCCGTGGTGTTGTCGTACTTGTCCTTCTTTTCATCGCCACGCTCGAGCATCGGCATGATGCGGGCGAAAACGTAATAGAGGTCAGAAGACTTTTCTGCGGTTCCCGAGATGATCAGCGGTGTGCGGGCTTCATCGATAAGGTTGGAGTCACACTCATCGATGATGGCAAACCAGTGGCCACGGTGTTGAACAATCTGGTTGCTCGTCGGGGCCATATTGTCGCGGAGGTAGTCAAAGCCGAGCTCGGCGCTGGTTGCGTAGACGATGTCGCAGGAGTAGGCATCCCGTCGGTCATAGACCTGGCGGGCGAACTTAAAGCGGTCATCCAGGCCATCTTCCTGAGGATTTGTGTACGTCGGGTCATAGACAAAGGTGCCGCCACCCTCGCCGGTTTCAGGCGAGTGTCCCTGGAGGATGCCAACCGTCATGCCGAGCCCATCGTAGAGGGGAGCCATCCAGATCGCGTCACGCTTCACAAGGTAGTCGTTTGCCGTGACAAGGTGGACACCTTTGCCAGCGATCGCGTTTAGGTACGTCCCAAGCGTGGATGTAAGGGTTTTTCCTTCGCCGGTACGCAGCTCGGAGATTCGTCCATCGTGTTGCACCATGCCACCGATAAGCTGGACATCGAAGTGGCGCATTTTGAGGTAGCGCCAGGATGCTTCACGGCAGGCGGCGAAGGCTTCTGGGAGGATGTCATCGAGGGCCTTGTTGTAGGCCTCTGTCATTTCCTTGCGGGTCTTGTACTGGGCTTCATCCCCGACAACCTCGCGGACACGGGCCCGGAATTCATCCGTCTTACCTTTTAACTGGTCATCGGTGAGGGCTTTGAACTGCGCTTCAAGGGCATTGACCTTCTCGACGACTTTGCGGTAACGGGCAACATCACGCTCATTGTTATCAAACAGCTTACGCAGGAAATTCATACGGGTACTTTCAGGTGCAACATCAGCCCACTACAGCGGTAAGGCGCCAAGAGGGGATAAAAGGACGGTTATTGTCTTGGCACGCCACGGCTGAACAAGATTCACATTGTTCAGGATTATCGGCGTGTTCAGCGTGCGGCTGGAGGTGCGCGAGGAGCGATTCCCGTGCGGGGAATGGCTATGACCGGAGTGGGTGCGGTCGCGATGGCTTTATCTTTGGATGCATCCAATGGGCTCCACAGCGTACGGTCGCGTTGTGGCTGAGCCGCTTTTGCATTTACGACGGTGGATGGTTTGGTGTCATCGGTGACGGTGCCGGGATGTTCCCCTGGAAGCTGGCTGTGGTGCCATGTGCAGGAAACAAAGGCAGATGCTGGGATACTGGGTCCAACAACCACAACGGTTACCAAAAAGAAGACCCACAGCATCACGATGCGCGGGCGGACAGCCGTATGCACATTGAATTCGCGTGGGGTGACAACCATAACGGAAAATCGTACCATGGACAGATAGGTTGCCGTTCCCAAGCATGTTATGGGATGCGGAACAATTCAATATGTTATTGTCGTAATTGACACGATGTACATGTCCGGAGTGTGCCGGAAGTTAGGGTCTGAAATGGCGAAACAACAATTAATGCTCGCGACGATATCGCTGCTGGCACTTGGTGCGCTTACTGGATGTTATAAGGAAAAGCCTGTGGCAATGGCGCCGCCTGTCAGTGCTCCACCTCCTGCAGCAGCTTCAAATGGTGAGGTCTACCAATGGCAAGATGTCCCTAAGGGGCAGGAAATTGTCATCACGCGTGCCATTTTTGATCAGGGCGGCTACCAGCTGTATGCAGCCACGGGTGAGACAATTGTCGTTCCATTCGCCAATCAAAACATGTACGTGATGAAGTTTGGCAAGTCTGAGAACGGCGGGATGTACTTTGT
>CAIRTT010000512.1 GCA_903881535.1 uncultured Armatimonadota bacterium | reverse complement strand
GCCCCTGAGGCCGAAGAACCCGTCTGGAAGCGCCCGCCGTCCTCGTGGAAGCGCGATTTTCACGAAGTCTGGCAGACCGCTGACCCCCGCTTGCAGGAATACGCCTACAAGCGCGAGGAGGAAATGCGGGCTGGCATTGAGCCGCTGCGGTCCAAGGCCCAGTTTGCCGACCAGATGAATGAGGCCATCCAGCCTTATATGAACACGATTCAGGGCCTTGGTATTGATGCTCCGCGCGCCGTGAAGGCGCTCATGGAAGCCGACCATGTGCTGCGTAATAGCCCACCGGACCAGAAGCGGGCATATCTTGCCAGTCTGGCGCGGTCCTATGGAATTGATTTGGGTGGAGTGGATTATGCCTCACAGGGCGGACCCATTGACCCGAATTATTATGCCTTGCAGAACGAACTAAATAGCGTTCGCGGGGAAATCAGTGGTTTCAAGCAGCAGCAGGAACAGGCCGAAAACCAATCCTTGCTGGGTGAAATCAACAACTTTGCCGGTAAGGCAGAGTACTTTGAAGAAGCGCGTCCGGTTATGATCCAACTCCTACAGAGTGGCGTAGCGGGCACGTTAGAAGACGCCTATGAAAAGGCGATTCGCCTTAACGATGATATTTTCCAGCAGACCCAGCAACGCTCACAGGCAGAAGCTGCGGCTCAGAAATCGTCATCGGCCAATCGGGCTGCGAAAGCAGCTAAGGCGGCAGCGGTTAGCGTTAAAAGCTCCACACCCGGCGCTAAAACATCGACCAAAGCGCAAGATAGACGCTCTATGCTGCTCGAACAATTCGACAGTGTGAACGAGCGTTTTTGATAAACTGGAAAGGACTACCCAATGGCTTTCGCCAATAGTTCGATCAGTGACATCATTGCGACGAACATTCAGAGCCGCAGCGGTGAACTGGCCGACAACGTGACCAACAATAACGCGCTCCTTCGTCGTTTGAAGGATCGTGGCAACGTGAAGACCTTCAGTGGCGGTAACGTCATCTTGCAGGAAATTATGTACTCGGATAGCAGCACCAACAACACCAATAGCTATTCTGGCTATGAAGTGCTGAACGTGTCGCAGAACAGCCCCATTTCGGCTGCTCAGTTCTCCATCACTCAGTATGCCTCGGCGGTGACGATTTCCGGTCTGGAAATGATCCAGAACTCCGGTAAAGAAGCCATCATCGACCTGCTGGATGGTCGCATGAATGTTGCGGAAGCCCAGTTGGCTAACCGTATTTCGGGCGACATCTATCTGGACGGCACTGGCAACAGCGGCAAGAACATCACCGGCCTCGGTGCTGCTGTTCCTGACGCGCCTAGCAGCGGAACGTATGGCGGCATCAACCGCGCTTCGTTCTCGTTCTGGCAGTCGGTTGCCTATTCTGGCGTGACGAACGGCGGCTCGGCTGTTACTGCCTCGAACATCCAGCAGTATATGGATGCTCTGGCCGTGCAGCTTATCCGTGGTACGGACAAGCCTGACCTGATCGTGGCTGACAACAACTACTATCGCCTGTACCTGCAGTCGTTGCAGTCCATCCAGCGCATTTCGGACTCCGGTTCGTCGATGGCTGGCGCTGGCTTTGCCTCGCTGAAGTACTACGGCGCTGGTATGGCGTCGGATGTTGTGCTTGACGGTGGTATCGGCGCTGCCGCGACTGCCAACCATATGTGGTTCCTGAACACCAAGTATCTGATGTTCCGCCCGCATGTGGACAGGAACTTCGTTCCGATTGGTGGCGAACGCCAGTCGGTCAATCAGGACGCTATCGTGAAGCTGATCGGCTGGGCGGGCAATATGACCTGCTCCGGTTCGCAGTTTCAGGGTGTTCTCATCGCTTAAAGGAAACACAACATGGCCTATTCATTCACGGAAAATCGCGCTGGTTTGCTCCAGATCGCGAACACGGACTCCGGTGTTACGATGGCGAACGGCTCGTCTGCCGTTCCCACGCCCCCGGCGACGCTCGGCATGGTTTGCCGCGCGTTCGATCCCACCTACGGCGAAGGTGAGTTTATCATGCTGCTGGGCGTTGCCAGCACCGTGATTGGCTCGCTGGTTACCTACAATGCCACGACCTACCAGACCACCCTGTCGGCTAATACGGCCAATCAGGCGACCCCGGTGGCCGTTGCAATGGCGGCTAACACCGCTGGCCTCTTTGGCTGGTATCAGATTGGCGGCCTCGCGGTCATCAAGAAGACAGCCGTTGCGACCTCCCCGCAGGTTGCTGTTTACCAGTCTGCTACCACTGGCCGTATTATGGCTACTGCGGCGTCTGGCAAGCAGTTGCTGGGCGCTCGCTCTGCCAACCTTGCCACTGTTGCCTCGACTGTTTCGACTGTTATCGTGTCGATCAATCGTCCGCATCTGCAGGGTGCCACTGCCT
>CAIRTT010000511.1 GCA_903881535.1 uncultured Armatimonadota bacterium | reverse complement strand
CTTGACCTCTCCGATGTTGCAAAGGAACAATCAAACAGCCTCCCCTACGGACGTCAGCGCAGGCTTGAGATTGCGCGTGCGCTCGCGACGCGTCCAAGGTTGTTACTCCTCGATGAACCGGCGGCAGGAATGAATCCGCAGGAGTCTGCTGACTTAATGCACCTCATCCGACGTCTCCGGGATGAATTTGGTGTCACGATTCTTCTGATTGAGCACGACATGAATGTTGTGATGCAGGTTTGCGAGAAGATTACAGTGCTAGTCTACGGGCAACCGATCGCATCCGGAACACCTGCCGATATTCAGGCGAATCCAAAGGTCATCGAAGCTTACCTAGGAACGACATCGGAGGATGCATCATGAGCGTCGCACTACATCTCGAAAACCTCAATGTCTCCTACGGCGCGATTCAAGCGTTACGTGGCGTTGATGTAACCGTAAATCAAGGTGAGATTGTCACACTGATTGGTGCAAATGGAGCGGGCAAGAGCACTCTGCTGCGTGCGGCATCCGGTATGGTCCGTGCGAAATCGGGTCGAGTCGAGTTCCTTGGTGAAGATATCTCCCGCCAGTCGATTGCATCGATCGTTAGTCGCGGTTTGATTCACTGCCCGGAAGGTCGCCGTATCTTCGCCAACATGACGGTCAAGGAAAACCTAGAGCTCGGTGCATATCTTCGTAGTGATAAGCAAGGTATTGCGGATGACTACGAACGCGCATTGACTTATTTTCCACGACTGCGCGAGCGCTTGGCACAAAGTGCAGGCACTTTGTCAGGTGGTGAGCAACAGATGCTTGCGATTGGCAGATCTCTGATGAGCCGGCCAAAGCTGCTGATGCTTGATGAGCCATCTCTTGGGTTGGCCCCAATCCTGGTCCAGGAGATTTTCCGTATTATCGTTACGATCAATGCAGAGAGTGGCACGAGTATTCTCTTGGTCGAGCAAAATGCAAATCAGGCTTTAGGTGTTGCGAATCGTGCATACGTTCTTGAAACAGGAACTATAACGCTTTCTGGTAATGCCGCGGAGCTAAAGTCGAATCCAGATGTACAGAAAGCTTATCTGGGACATGGCTAATCTTGGAACGTGAAATCAAGCACATCGATGCCTGATGTAGGGTTGACTTTTCATTACAAATGTGGAATCATTTCGAACTAATGTTGCTCCGGCACCAGTAGAACTCGATTCGGTAACTCGGTATCGGGGTGAAATGATTCTCAATAGGGTCCGATTGGGCTCACAAGGATATATACATGCAAAATACT
The DNA here is from genome assembly GCA_903881535.1 of uncultured Armatimonadota bacterium. Taxonomy (GTDB): domain Bacteria; phylum Armatimonadota; class Armatimonadia; order Armatimonadales; family Armatimonadaceae; genus CAIRTT01. The sequence continues at coordinate 7,099 of CAIRTT010000511.1, read as the reverse complement.
CGTAAGCAATCAGCCTTTACGTTGATTGAGCTTCTTGTTGTAATCGCTATTATCGCGATTCTCGCTGCAATTTTGTTCCCAGTGTTTGCTCAGGCACGTGAAAAGGCCCGTGGCATTTCCTGTGTCAGCAACGCCAAGCAAATCGGCACCGCAGTCATGATGTATGCACAAGACTACGATGAAACCATCATTCCATGGTTTACCCGTTCCGGACTTGCACGTACCGCTCAGCGCGCTGACCTGAATTCCTGGGTCATTAACCTGCAACCATACATCAAGAATGGTGCTCCTAAGGTTCTGACTTCCACAGCTCTTGACTTCCAAAACGTCGAAGCGCAGGGCATGTTCAAGTGCCCATCGTTCAATGCGACCACCTTCCGTGCAGCGGCAAATACGCCTGACTGTGATGGACCTGGCGCACTCGATTCGTGGATCCCAGCCCGTCTTTACCATGCAAACTACGGTATTGGCTTCGGAGCAATCTTCGGATCCTGCACCCAGGCTGACCCATATTCGGCATTCGGTGGCTCCACAGAAGGCCGCATCATGTCGCTTGCATCGGTTCAGCGCCCAGCTGAGACCGTTGAAGTCACCGATGGCTTTACCGGTATCATTCAGTCCGGTGGTTTTGGTACGACCATGGGTTGTGAAGCGGCAAACAGCCACACCGGTGGTGGAACCCATATCTTCCTCGATGGCCATGCAAAGTGGATTGCTCGTAACTCAGAGCGGTACATCCAGCAGGGCGCCGATGGTTGCTGGTTCAAGACCTACTTCACCGCTGACCGCTAGTTAGATGGTTGATCTGCACGGTGGTCACGATTTATTGTGGCCACCGTGTTGTCGTTAAGGGGAGAGAATGTTAGCAACACTCAATAAAGGGCAAAAAATCACCTTGGGAGCCGCTCTCGTCGTTATTATCGGCGGCATCATCGCGGTTGTCGTGCTAATGAAGCCTGATGAGCAAAAGCCAAAAACTGGTGTTGTCTACTACGAAGGTGCGATGATGAATAAATCTCGGACCATGTTAGTAGATGCGAAGGGCAACATCATCAAAAAGCTTGATCCGAACCGTCCCGACAAGGATGGAACGGCTGTAAGTCCAGTGAGTGCTAATCCAGGCGCACCAAAGGACGACAAAGTTTCAAACTAAACCGGGTAGGTTTTGAGGTACTGACTATGAACATGACAATAAAACGCCTTACGGCCATTGTACTAATCGCAACATTCGCAGGCATATTTGCCGCATCCTGTGGCAAGCAGGAAGAAGCAAAGCCAAAGAGCGGCAGCTACTACGAGGGCCCAATGAAGCCTAAGGATACTGGAGCTGGAAGCTAAGCGACGCCGAACCAAACCATACCGGAGCATGAAGGTCTAATCTTCAAGCTCCGGTTTTTCGTTTTCGACCAACCAAAATGGTTGCTCTTTCGGTGTCACGTCAAATGGTGATAACTCAACAAATAGAGCATCGGGTAAGTCGACTGTCAGCTGAACTCCCTTTTCAACATACTCAAGCGCATGGACAATTCCATGTGCATGACATTTGGCCAAGAGATCGGATCGTTGATATGGAAGCAAAACCGTCAACGTGCGAACCAATGATTTCAGGACATCGGCAATCGCATCCATGAGCGTGTCCATGCCATCCCCTGTCTTAGCCGATATCGAACAGGAATTTGGAATGGTGGCCATTAGGTGATCGAGGGCCTCTAAGTCCTCAACAGCATCACGCTTATTGAAAACCGTAATGATTGGCTTATTTGAGGCTCCGAGATTTTCCAGTGTCTCAAGGACCGTGTCACGATGCCGATCGGCTTCGTCACTGCTTGCATCAACGATATGCAGCAACATGTCAGCATCATTGACCTCTTCAAGGGTTGCCCTGAAGGCCGCCACGAGGTCATGGGGCAGATTTCGAATGAAGCCAACAGTATCGGTGAGCAGGATTCCTCGACCATCTGGTAGGTTTACCCGCCGAGTCGTTGGATCAAGGGTCGAAAAAAGCATCTTGTCGGCAAGAACAGCCGCATCGGATAACGAATTCAAAATCGTTGATTTGCCAGCAGATGTATACCCAACCAGTGTTGCCGTAGGAAACGGCAAGTCTTTACGCCCTTTTCGTTGCAGTCTTCGTTTCTTCTTAACATCTTCAAGTTCACGCTGCAGCTCGATTATGCGTTCCCGTACTTTTCGTCGGTCAAGCTCCAGCTTGGTTTCTCCACCACCACCACGCACTCCGATACCACCCTGTTGACGTTCAAACTTGGTGTAGAGCATGCTGAGGCGTGGAAGGAGATAGGACATCTGCGCAAGCTCAACTTGCAGCTTGCCCTCCCGTGTTCGTGCACGTTGTGCAAAGATATCGAGAATCAGCTGGGTTCGATCGATAACGCGACACTTCATTGCTTCGCCAAGGTTACGTTGCTGCGTTGGCGTCAGCTCGTTGTCGAAAACAACGATTCCAGGGCTATGTAAGGACACAGCATCAACGATTTCCTGAACCTTGCCCTGGCCAACAAGGGTCGCCGGGTCAAAACGACGCTTGCGCTGCTCAAGCGTCGACACAACGGTAATCCCTGCCGTGTTTGCGAGTTCCTCCAATTCAAGCAGACGTACTTCGATCGAATCGATATGTTCGTCTGTTTCAACGGCAACCAGCAATCCAAAAATTTCAACCTTTGTCAGATGACCGCGTTCATTCAAGCTCGTTTGTACCTTTACCCAAAATCTACCGTTCGACAGATGCACACATTGACATCAACTAGCAGGTGTGCTAATCTTGCCGATGTGTGATCTCCTTTTCTCTCCACGATTGTGGAAGCGGCACTGCAATCGTGGTGCCGTCTTTTTTTGTCTCACACTATAGTCCAATGCTCAGAACCAGTAAATCTACGTTGAGGCCTGAGGCTAGAAGAGTATCCGCTGCCGCTCGCAACGTTGCGCCCGTGGTAGCAATATCATCCACAAGCAAGCACTTCGCTCCCTCTTTTTCACCAAAATATCGGTTGTTCAGTCTAAAAACATTCTCCTGATACCGCTTACTTCGTTCGTCCATTGAGAGTGCTTGTTGAGGCTTTGATCCGGTGCGAGTAAACCATCTAGGGTGCGCAACAGGCCGCTTCGTTGAGCGCGCAATCTCGGTTCCAATAATATGAGCAGGATTAAATCCACGTTTCCATGTTCGCCAAGGATCACCTGGCATTGGAACTATAAGATCAATTTCATCCAGCCACGTTGTATCTGGTTCGTTTTCGATTACCGCCGATGTGAATCGTATCAGCCTCCAGGGTTGATCCTCATACTTCGTGCGATGTAACACATCTTTAACAATTCCTGTGTACTGCGTTAGTGCCCTCACTCCGGAACAAGACCTCAGTTCATGCTTCGTGGAAGATTGAATGAAGGAGATCTGAGATGAGCAACTAGGACAAAGCCAACCCATATCCCAGGTATCGCAATGAGAACACTGGCGCGGAAACAACAAATCCACCAACGACTCCATTGCAAGTCCCATACTGTTACTCCAATCGTGAAAACCTATCCTGTAGTCCGGAATCACTTACCATCGCTTCTGCAAACTGTATCCTTGCCCGAATTTCGCGGTTATCCGGCATCCATCGCAACACTTTTCTGTATCCAAAGAGAGCGCCCGCAAAGTCCTTCGCATCGTAGCGGACATTGGCATCCTGTAATGTTCGTTCAAGGTTTACCTTGGCATGTAAGTCATGAACAATACTGCTGGTAACGCCCGACTGGCTTGCCTTTACGGCTAGCTCTGATGCCCGGTCAAGATTCCCGAGCTGAATTGCAGCAGACATTTCCTGATAAACCAACACACTGGCAGACTCAATGTATGCTTGCAGCATTTTGGTAAGTTCTTTATCAATGATCAGGATGCCAGTTACATTTTGAATACTTGCAAGAACATCAAGTTGTTCCGAAACGGATGATGTTTTCGTTTCGACTGCACGTCGTACATGTGATGCAGTTGCTTGAGTGATGGCAATTGTAAAAACACTGGGAATGATGAGCTTGGATGATTGCCCACACAGCTGCTGTAGGAATGCGTGGTGCTGGTCAAGCGTTAGATTACTGACTGCGTCGACGAGGTCACGTGCAACGTGTTCGGCAACGATGGCGTATTCAGATGTTTGATTCTCAACCCACTTGGAGCAAAATTCTACGAGTGCCGCGGCAACGTTTCCATTTTTGACATCTTGCTCGAACGCTTGATGTGCCTGCTCGGCGGATGTGCCAGACTTTATGACCGAATCTACTTCAAATCGGTAAACCGCTCCATCCCGTGTACTGATACCCAGATAGTCACCGCAGGGTGAGAGCGATATTCCTGATGGGCAACCAACATCAATAAGGAGTTCCCAAGCATCAACTCCTTCCCCAGTACCTGCGAACACGATTTTGCCAGATCTCGTATCGACAGCCGTCGGAACCGCAACAATATTGCCGCCCGGTAGAACTGCAATCCCACATGGCTCACCATCAATGTCTGCGATGAGCCTGTAGTCTCCGCTGACATCTGTCACCTTAGCCTTCATTTGGTTGTCAAACATATCGCGTCCAACAACGGCTGTGGTGGCATCGTTATCGATGCAAATGCTGATTGGAAAGAGCCCAGAGTGAACCGTGACGAGCGTATCGCGTGCATCAGAGAGGATAATGATTTCACCAGCTGAGCCTACAACGGCGATGAACTTGCCATTTGGTGAAATCGCAACAAGCTCTGTTGGCTGTTGCAGGTCTTTGGTCCACAGCAGACGGTTACTCGTGTCCCCAATACCGACCGCATAGCCATGCATCAAAATGTCACTGGCAACGTAAGCAAAGCGACTATTTCCCGACAGTGCAACCGAATGATACGCAAGTCGGCGATCCGTCAGAAAGCGCGTTTTACGTCCATTCGTAAAAATGTAAAAGTCATCATCAGTGATACCGATTGCAACCAGTCCATTCGGGCTCAGCTGTAGCTGCCTTAGCGTTTCTACCGAGACAGTATCAACAACGGATGGACGGTCTGCAGAATCATGGCGGGTAAAGTGGAGCACACGGACTTCGTAGTCATCGGGTACCGCTACCGTAATCACCCCATCATCGCTAATCGCATTTTGATGTATGGCATATGTTCCCCGCGCCTTACGCTGGGAGAGAAGGCGAATGTCCGCAATAGTTGTCACAGGTTGGCATTTTACCCTCACCTTTGTGCTTGTGAAGATTCATCGTTAGAATGGCACATGTTGCATGTTGTGAATCGATTTACCCAAGTAGCCGTAACGCTAGGTTCCCTGTTGATTACGGGCGTCATTGCTGCGGTTCCAGTCGCTGAAAAGCCACACGAAAATTTGGCGAAACATCAACCGGTATCGTTCGCCAAAAGCATACGAACGATCCTTTCTGAAAACTGCTACAAGTGCCACGGTCCAGATTCAAAGACACGGGCCGCGGGGCTGCGCCTCGATACGTTTGCAGGTGCAACCAGTATCCTCTCCAGCGGCCGCAAAGCAATTATCCCCCACGACCAAGTCGCATCGGCTGCCATCGAGAGAATGCTGCTTCCGGCGAGTGACCCGCGCCATATGCCTCCGGCAACCACACAGAGGCGTATAAAACCAAGCCAGCTTCAAGATATTCGGCACTGGATTGATGAAGGTGCAAAGTACGAGGACCACTGGGCTTTTACACCCGTGATTCGCCCAGTGCTACCTAAGATGAGTGGAAATCCAGTTGATTATTTCATCAACAAAGGGTTATCCAGCCAGCAATTACAACCTCTTGGAATGGCAAGTAAAACAACGCTTCTGCGAAGAGTTACTCTGGATTTGACCGGGTTGCCTCCAACGGCTGATGATGTTGATGCATTTTTGGCTGATAAAAAGCCTGATGCGTACGAGCGGGTAGTTGACAACATCCTCGCGCGACCAGCCTATGGTGAACGCATGGCACTGATGTGGCTTGATTTGGCCCGTTACGCCGACACGCATGGTTATCATATTGACAGCCACCGGGATATGTTTCGCTGGCGCGATTGGGTCATCCGGGCATTCAACACCAATATGCCTTACGACAGGTTTCTTACAGAGCAGCTGGCGGGTGACCTGCTTCCGAATGCAACAACCGATCAGCTTGTGGCAACGGGATTTAACCGAAACCACCCGATTAATTTTGAAGGCGGTGCAATCCCTGAAGAGTATCAAACGGCCTACGTTGCGGATCGTGTTGATACCACTGCAACGGTAACGATGGGGCTGACTCTCCGCTGCGCCCAGTGCCATGACCACAAGTATGACCCTATTGCGATGCAGGAGTATTACAAGTTCTTCGCGTTGTTTAATAATATCGATGAAGAGGGTCTTGATGGGATGCGCGGAAATGCCAAGCCGTTTATTGCGGCGGTTTCGCCGGCAGAGCAGGCTCAGCTGGATGCACTTTCACAGCGTATTGATGGCCTTACACGCGAATGTAAGGCGGCATCTGGGAATATTTTAGCTGGGCTTGGAAATCGTAATCGAGGACCGATTGTTAGGGATGAGTACCGTTGGATTCTGGGTGACCGGCCATTAAGCGTCGGAACAAAGTCAAAAAATGGTCAGCCAGGCTCAATGACGACAGCAGCGGATGGTCCGGAACGAATGCCAGCGATGCGTGTCGGTACGGGCACTGCCCCCACCATCACAAGCGCCCCAACGCTGACATTGTCTAAGCCGTTTAGCATTTCGTTTTGGTATTGGTCAGAAAATGGTGCTGGAATTCCGTTATCTCAAATGGATGTTGGAAACAACCTCAAGGGATGGGATTTCTATTTGGAAGGCAGCTCACCGCTCCTGCACTTCATCAATAATTGGCCTGCAAACGCACTCCGCTTTCGTAGTTCCTTCAAAGCTCCGATGAAGCAGTGGGTACATACCGTCATCACAAACGATGGCAGTGGTGGGCCAGCTGGCGTAGCTTTGTACATAAATGGCGAGAAAGTCTCCATCACGCCTGATCACAACACGCTGTCAGGCACGTTTTCAACGAATCTTCCTATTCACATTGGTGACCGTGGAACCGGGGCAACCTTTCAGGGAATGGTTTCTGACCTTTG
>CAIRTT010000510.1 GCA_903881535.1 uncultured Armatimonadota bacterium | reverse complement strand
TGCCAACAGCATCACTGCATCCGAACGGTCAATGGCTGCAGAAGCGGCAAGCTCGAAATCAGGGACGATTACATGTTGTGCAACAGGAAAATGTAACTCCAAAGCCCGTTTCCAAGCATCGACAACACCTGGACGGCTGACTTTTGTAATTCCCGCGACCACGATGTCCGGCTGGGGTAAGAACTTGATAAATTCTGGAGGATGTCCATCTGGAGATGCTGCAATTGACCAATCATCTTTCAGAAGGGTACCACCGCACTCGAGACGAAAACGCACAGTTGTGCCACCTGCATCGATTGTCATGAGCACGTACGGGCTAGGCTTTGCTTGCATCATTGCCACGTGATAATATCGCGCGGTAACGCTCCACGCAGGTGGAGTGGGCAGGATAGCCGGGGCGTAGGTGAGCTTGATGGAGCGCTGCGTTCGGGTCGCCGAGGTCGGAGGTCGGAATCCTCTCGCCCCGATGTTCACCCTTTCAACCCACTGCGCACGGTGGGTTTTTATTTGACAGTTTGGCAGGAGGGATTCCCCATGTCCGATGAGCTAAAGACAACCACATATGCTGATTCTGGCGTTGACATTGATGCCGGTACTGAGGCTGTCCGCCAAATGAAGCAGCATATCCGTTCGACATTTAACGCAAATGTTGTCGCGGATGTAGGTTCATTTGGAGGGATGTTCTCACTTGCCGGACAGCTGGGTAACGATCCTGTCCTTGTAAGCAGCATGGATGGCGTCGGTACAAAGCTGAAGGTCGCATTCATGATGAACAAGCATGACACCATCGGCCGTGATCTCGTTTGGCACTGCATCAATGACATCCTCGTGCAAGGCGCACGCCCGATGGTTTTCCTTGACTACTTCGCCACTGGCAAACTCGAACCGTCGGTCGCCGCGGATGTCGTCAAGGGACTTGCTGAGGGATGCCGCTCGAGCGGATGTGTTCTCATCGGCGGTGAAACCGCTGAGATGCCAGGGATGTACCAAGCAGGGGAATATGACCTCGCCGGCTGCATTGTGGGAATCGTAGACCGTGCCGCAATCATTGATGGCTCTACGGTTGAGGTGGGGGATGTTCTCGTCGGGCTTGGATCGGATGGTCTCCACACCAACGGCTATTCTCTGGCTCGTAAAGTCTTGTTTGAAGTCGCTGGGTACACCGTCGAGACATATGTGGATGCCTTGGGTACGACGGTCGGAGCTGCGCTTCTTGCTCCTCACCGATGTTATGCGAACGCGCTGCTTCCGAGGCTTGTGTCGCATGAAATCCGTGCGATGGCTCATATCACCGGTGGTGGGTTTGTAGATAATATTCCGCGCTCGCTTCCAGATGGTACCGCCGCTGAAATCAGCCGTAGCGCATGGACGATTCCAGCGCTGTTCAACTTGATTCAGGATGCAGGGAATGTTCCTCTGGATGACATGATGCGGACATTCAACATGGGCATTGGAATGGTTGTAGTTGTTCCTGCATCCAAGGCGGAGAGTCTTGTCAGCGAACTCAACGCCAGTGGAGAGAAGGCATGCATTCTTGGGCGAGTCGTTGCAGGTGAGGGTGTTCAGTTCATCGACTAAGCCTACTTTGAAATGTGAAACGCCCTGATACTTGCGCATCAGGGCCGTTTTTTATTCTGTGATCTGATCGCCTTTATTGCTCGGCAAAAGGCGGAGGCGCATATGCTTTTGCAACATCAGCAAGGCTTGCCCGCTCAATATCGAGCTGATGGTCGTGATCTGTACCCCGTGATGTTGTTGCTTTGACAATGTTGACAACAGCTTCAGGAGTGTCCACGATGCGAAGAAGGTCAATGTCGGATGCACTTATTTTGCCATCCGGGAGGACAGTGTCTTTTAGCCACTTGACCAAACCACTCCAGTAGTCTGAGCCATACAGAATAATCGGGAAGTTTGAAATCTTACCCGTTTGGACAAGTGTCAAGGCTTCCATCAGCTCATCTAGGGTTCCATAACCACCGGGGAAGATGACAAAGGCACTCGCGACCTTTACCAACATGACCTTGCGCACGAAGAAGTAACGAAAGTCGACGGACACATCGCAGTAAGGATTCAAATGCTGTTCAAACGGAAGCTCAATGTTGAGTCCAATACTCTTGACCGCCGCAAGCTTTGCGCCTTCATTGGCCGCTTGCATGATGCCAGGGCCTCCACCCGTAACAATGGCATAACCTTCTTTACCCAGTAGGCGGGCTGTATCAACCGCTGCCGCATAATAGGGATCGCCTACACGCGTTCGGGCACTCCCAAAGAGCGTTACTGCCGGACCAAGGTCTGCAAGGGCATCCAGTCCGCGGACAAACTCACTCTGAATTCTAAGCACCCTCCACGGATCGCTGTGAATAAATGATGCTTCCGTTGCAGTTGGTGTGGCAAGAAGCCGTTCATCAGATGTTTTTCCAGAAAAGTGGTCCATGGGTGATCAAAATTCTCCTCAAAATGCACTACGGGAGGTATTGGACTTAAGTGCCCGAATACCTCCCGTAAATGTTTAGGCGATGTTAGGCTGGAAACAGCTTAACCAGCGCCGCATCGATGGACGCAACACCAGCATCACCCGCTGCACGACTCTCCAAGATGCCATCTGCGTTAAACACATAGTAATGAGGTACAAAGCCCGCCTCGTTTAAGAAGGCATCTTTGACATCATGCATATTGTCAATCGCACAGCTCTCAGTGATTCCATGCTCGAGCATGCTCTTTTTTACTAACTCGACGTTGGTTTCGTCTTCAGAGCGTGGCATGTGCACCGCGATGACTTTGAGTCCGAGAGGACCATACTTAGTCTTCCACGCTGCCAGTGCCGGCAGGTTGTTCTTGCAGATGTAGCAGGAAAGTGACCAGAAGTGAATAAGGCAGGGAGAGCCAAGAAGGCTCTCCCGCGTTGTTTCACCGTTTATCCATTCGGTTGCGCCTGCAAGCGATGGAAGCTCAGCGCCACGGCGAAGTGGCATGATTAGCTACCAGGGGAAAGGTGCTTTGCACCTGGCTTCCAGTTGGCTGCACAAAGTCCACCGCTCTGCAGTGCCTGCAGTGTACGGATGACTTCATCCACATTACGGCCGACATTCAACGCATTGACGGTGGAGTGCTTGACAACGCCATCTGGGTCGATGATGAACAAGCCGCGCAGGGCACTGCCTTCACCATCAATGAGGACGCCGTAATCTGCAGCGATTTGCTGGGTCATATCAGCGATAATCGGGTAAGCAGTGCCTTCGATACCATTCTCGCCACGTGGGGTGCGCACCCATGCACGGTGGGAGTAGACAGAGTCGGTCGATGCACCGATAACCACTGCGCCGAGCTCTTCAAACTCATCCAAGCGATCGGACAGTGCAAGGATCTCCGTTGGGCAGATAAAGGTGAAGTCGAGTGGATACCAAAAGAACACAACCCACTTTCCGCGGTAGTCGGTAAGGGAGAGTGACTTGACATCAGATGCAGCAGTGTCTCCTGGGAAGAATGCAGGCGCAGTAAAATCCGGGGCTGGTTTGCCAACGAACGACATAAAAGTTTTCCTTGTTAGACAACGCACACCGGTACGCATGGCAACGATGCACTTTGAATGTAGTTAGACCCCAGTCTACCCGTTACAAAACGGAATGCACACGGTGTGTTAAAAATAACTGAGAATCATTCTCAGTTTGCTAATCACTCCCTCCATCGTTATAATTTTGGTGCGGCAGGGGTACGGAACTGGACAATGATTCAGTAAATCAACGACCCTGTAGGTGGAGATCCAGATGCCTTTTGTGATTGCGGAGCCCTGCATAGGAGTCAAAGACCGCTCTTGCGTGTCCGTCTGCCCCGTGGACTGTATCCATGGCGGTGATGATGACACACAGCTTTTCATCAATCCTGATGAGTGTATTGACTGCGGGTTGTGCGAACCTGAATGTCCGGTTGATGCCATTTTCATGGAAGATGAAGTTCCTGAGAAGTGGAAGTCGTTTATTCAGCTGAACACGAATCACTTTTCAAAGTAAGCACTTATGTGAAAGAAATGCACCACTGCAACCCGGTTGGAGTGGTGCATTTTAGCGATAATGACGACAACTAATATTTCCGTACGTTCGTACGAGCTGGACAGCTTTGGACACGTGAATAATGCGATTTACCTGCAGTACTTCGAAGTTGCCCGCTGTGCATGGCTTCAGGATGCAGGACTTCCGTTTCCTGAAATTCAGCGCGCTGGTATTCAAATCGTCATCGCGGATGCATCCATCAAATACCTAAGCCCGGCATTCTTCACCGATCAGCTCTCCATCACATGCTGTTGTGAATCATCCACAGGTGCGAGTGTTGTATTCACTTATACAGTTGATTGTCACAGCCGGAATAAGCGCATCGCCACGGGAACAACCAAAGGGGTTTGTATCGATGGACTCAGCGGAAAGCCACGCCGCTGGCCCGATTCGTTCCGATCTATTTTTGTTCCAGATTCCGACTAACGTTTAAAGTACTTGTGACATTTGAACCGGCGTAATGCTCGCTCTTGTGCCCAGTCACTTGCACACGGTTCAAACAACACTCTGTGGGTCGATATCGACCATCAACATCGATCTCAGTTCGGTGGGCAATGCCGCGAGCTCCCGTCGCACAAGCTGCCGAAGTGTGTCATCCAGTGGTCCTTTGATGAGCACATGAAATCGATGCTTGTTTCGTACGCGGGACAGTGGGCAGGGAGCTGGCCCTAGCACTGTCAGCCCCCGATGTAAACGAAGGCGTGTAGCAATCTCGGCCGCTGCGCCTGAAGCCGTGTTTGCATCCTCGTGATTTGCGATGATATTGCAAAGTCGGGAAAACGGCGGGTAGTTGAGCTCACGGCGGTTCTCGATTTCGGATCCGTAAAACGCACCATAATCGTGCTGAGCCGCTGCCTGAATCGCCACATGATCAGGATTGAATGTCTGAATCATCACCCTACCAGGGACATCCCCGCGGCCGGCACGTCCAGACACCTGCGCAAGGAGCTGAAAGGTCCGCTCGGATGCTCGGAAATCCGGTACGTGCAACGATGTATCCGCTGCCACGACACCGACACAGGTCACGCCTGGGAAGTCCAGCCCTTTGGCGACCATTTGGGTGCCAATCAGGATGTCCGCTTCGCGGGTTCTGAACTGCTCAATCATCGCCGGAAGAGCATCTTTGTTGCCCACTGTGTCTCGGTCCATCCGAAGCAGCCGTGCGGATGGAAAAAGCCCCTTGAGCTCCGCTTCAATTCGCTCTGTTCCGATGCCGTAGGAGAGAATTCGTTTACCTGTACAGCTTGGGCAGATGTCGGGTGTGCGCAGAGTATAGGCGCAGTGGTGACAGAGCAATGTTTCCGCACCATGGTGCAATGTCAGCGAAACGGCACAGTTGGGACACATCGGAACGTGACCGCACTCCCGGCACAGGAGATACTTTGCAAAGCCACGGCGATTCAGGAAAACGATTGCCTGATGCCCAGCGCCAAGTGACTCACTGATGGCATCCAGAAGTGAAGCCGAAAACATCTGCAGTCCGGTTGCGCCGGACTTGATCCGCTGGTCAATGATTTCTACATAAGGCATCGGACGACCAGCCGGCCGAACCGTCATTTCCGCAAGCGTGTAATCACCGGACGTTGCCTTGAAATAGGACTCAACATTTGGAGTGGCAGAGCCTAGAATCACGGCAGCATTTGTTGAGCGAGCCCGAGCCAGAGCAACATCACGGGCCTGATACCGCGGCGCCCCAGATTCCTGTTTGTAGGAACCTTCATGCTCTTCATCCACGATAATGCAGCCGATATTGCTGAGTGGGGCAAATATCGCGCTCCGTGCACCAACAACGACATCGGCCTTGCCTGCTCCAATACGATGCCACTCATCACGACGTTCGCCATCTGAGAGGGCACTGTGCAGCACTGCGACCCGGTTGCCCAATCGCCCTCTGAAAACACCCATCAGCTGAGCCGTAAGGGCAATCTCGGGCACCAACACGAGTGCCGTGCGACCCGCCGCAAGTGTCTTTTCAATGGTTGCGAGGTAGACCTCTGTTTTGCCAGAACCCGTCACACCATGAAGGAGGATTGGCTTTTGTGTCTGAGAGAGACTTTCATCCCCGATGACCGAGAGGGCATGAATCTGATCTGGTGAAAGTACATCGGGGCGTTTCCCCGCCGACGTCAGAACAAGCGGGATTCTGTCCACTGGCGTCGCCGCTATCTCAACCAGTAAGTCAGCCTCAAGCCGTTTCCAGATGGCGCGGGCGATTCCATAGGCTTCAAGTGCATCTACAATCGACACCGGCGTATGTGCTGGTAGCCCTGCAAGCATTTCCAATGCATTCGCTTGCTGCTTCGCTCGTCGTCTGCGTCGTTCAGCCTCTGCAAATGCGACATCTGGGGTGACCGCAAGCGTAACGCACATCACCGAACGCGCAGTGACTTTTGGAGGAAGGATTTGGTAATTCCGCTCAATCGCACCGATTCGGATAAGGGCATTAAGCGATGCTCGATCAACGGTGACATGCAATGCATCCGAGGCATCTTGTAGTGTCTGCGGCGTTTTTGCCCTGATGAGGAAGTTTGCGAAATCCTGCTGATTTGCTGCCAGCGATTCAACTGAGCGGCGCCCCGTCCAGCGGTAATAGTGTTCGAGACGTGCACTTTGCAGCTGTGGAATAGCCGTCCGGATAGACATCGCGAGGTCTGCAACATACTCCCGTGCAACCCACCGCGCAGTGCGCATCACGGAATCGGGAACACTTGCGCCATCGCCAGCAACGCGTTCAAGGACTTCCCGGACAGCCTTCTCAGCCACTCCATCCGGGAGGGCATCACGGCGCTGAACGACGTACCCAAGCATCACCTGACGGCCAAATGGAACCACAACACAATCACCACTTTGCAGCGGATTAGGCTCATCGAGGTGGTCGGGAACCGCGTACGTAAACGGCTGGCGGAGGTTTGGAACCTCTACCTGAACAATGACATCGACGTAGCGGCCAGTTGTCACGTTTTTCGCCTAATCACCCATCACGGGAGCCTCAATCTTCATGACTCCACTTTGTGTTGCCTGCCAGTAATGGAAGTCGGGATGTTCTTTTGTCCGCGCTCCGCCTGCATCACCGGCTTGGTTCAACGCAATCACAAGGCAGGTTGTCCCGAGGCAGCTTGGGCGTAAGCGAATCATGTCTCGCATCGCCGCTTCGGCCGCCGCTTGCGGGGATAGCCCCTGCGCCAGCTTCATCACCGTACGCATCGCCATGCCAACTTGCATCATTTGCTCTCCCATCCCGAGGCAGACCGCGCTCCCGATGCCTTGTTCGACATAGAGGCCACCGCCGATAATGGGAGAATCGCCGACGCGGCCAGGCATTTTGAAGGCTAGTCCACTGGTGGATGTCCCGCAGGCAAGCTGGCTATCGGTGTCCATCACGATAGCGCCAACGGTGTCACCGCCATCGATGTGCTGATCGCCGGTTGCTTCGAGGTCAACTTCCCCTCGGAGAAACGCTTCGTAGCGCTCACGTGAATAGTCGGTTAGGAGGGCACCTTCATCGGTGAAGCCTTGCGCTTCGGCAAAGCGCTTCGCTCCCTCGCCAACTAACATCACGTGCGGCGTGCAATCCATGACTCGTCGGGCGACCGCGATAGGGCTTCGGAAGCCGAGGAGCCCCGCGACGGCGCCTGCGCGATGCGTCGGGCCATCCATGATGGCTGCATCCAGCGACATCCGGCCAAGCGCATCCGGCATCCCACCAACACCAACATCGTGGAGAGTCTCATCGGCTTCCGCAGCCGCAAGGCCAAGCTCCAGCCAGTCCAGCCGTGATGTTCCCGATGCTTTGGATGCTTCCAAAATCGAATTCACCGTGACAAAGCCACTTGGACCGGTCGCGATGGCAATCTTTAACCCGTTCATCGACGGCACCTCTCAGCCACCAAAATGCACCGCAAGCGGTCTGCTGCGGCGTCAATATTGTCATTTACAACGATGTAGTCGTAGCCCTTTGATGCTGCAATTTCGGTACGGGCATCTTCGAGGCGGACCTGAATCGCGTCTTCGGTTTCGGTTCCGCGACTTCGAAGTCTTACTTCCAGCTCATGCAGGGATGGTGGAGCCAAAAACACCAGAATCGCATCCGGGACGAGGGAGCGAATGGACTTTCCGCCTTGGACATCGATTTTTAGGATGGCATCGGTTCCCGAAGCGAGCGTACGGTCCACCCAGGATTTTGGCGTGCCGTAGAGGTTGCCACCGTTGACTTCCGCAAACTCGAGAAAGTCTCCAGCGGCTATTCTGTCTTCGAATTCGGTTCGCGTTAGAAAGGTGTACGGGCTGCCTTCGACTTCTCCCGTGCGCATCCCGCGGGTCGTTGCGGTGATGCAGATTGCGAAGTCTGTGTCGATGTTGCTGAGAGCTGCAAGGACGGTGTCTTTACCAACACCTGATGGTCCTGAAAGGACGTAGAGTTTGCCTTTAGCCACGTCGGTAGTCTACTTTCCCAGTACTTTACGCGCCATGGCGACATCGGATGCCGAGTCGATATCTGTCCCAACAGCGGCATCGTTGACAACCATCGCCTTGACAGTAGCATTCCCAACAAGGCGTGAAACCGCGCGTTCCAAGGCATCGATGGGCAACAACGCGGGAAACATCCTAGACAAGAGAAGACGGAAAATGACATCCGGGCCAAGCAGCTTCCCGAGCGCAAGGACATCTTTGCGGCGCTCAAAGGATTCGCGGATCACCGCTTCGTTCTTGCGGACAAACTCAGGGTTGATAAGGACGATGTTTCCGCCAGTGAACTCGCCATCGGCAGTTTTGAGGGATGTACGTTTGGCATCTGGGAACGCAGCCCGACAGGTGTCCATCGGGATGATTGTGTACACAAAGTCAGCGTTCGGAGCACTTTGCAGGATTGCAGCGATACTCGCGGATGTCAGAAAGGGAATATCGGCCGTCAGGACAAGAACCTGTGAAACGGCGGGGGGGAGGGCTGCGATTCCGTTTAGAAGCGTGTCGACGAGCGAGTCACCACCGGCGACGCGTATGTGGTTTCCATCGAATGGGACATCCCCGGCAATCACCAGCTGGATATCCGCCCCGCGGATGGCATCGATGACGTAGTGGTACATCGCCTTACCCGCGATATCGACCATCACGCGATTATCGCAACCCGATGGCAGTAAACCCTGCCACTCAGCGCGGTCCTTTGCTTTGATGCGCCCTCCGGCGAGGAGTATGGCTGCCGTTGATGTCATTGTGTTGAAACCAGTTTCATGTAAGGTACATCTCCACTAAGCGCTTTGACGATGCGCACAGAATCCGCCCGGGTTTCGGTCACGGCAAACACCGCTGAACCGCTCCCACAGAGCTGAACGCGCAACACGCCGAGTGCTGTTAGCGTCGTAAATAGGCGATCAACATCAGGATTCAGGACACGAACAACACCTTCAAAATCATTTGAGAGACAGTCTGGAGTTAGTGCACCTCGTGCAACGATGTCTGCAGTCGTGGTCCCGGGAACACGGGATGTATTGGCATCCAATGTCCGGTACGCCAGCGGCGTTGACATCCCGGTTGCAGGCCGAATCACAACCCCTTCCAGTGTTCCGCTCAGCGAGATCGGTGTGATCACTTCTCCGTAGTGCTGCATTCTGATTGGCGTGTCGTGCAGAAAAAGGGCGACATCGGAGCCGATGTCTGCGGCAATTTTATGCTGTTCAGCAGTCGGAATCCCGAGGTAGTCCCCGAACATC
>CAIRTT010000509.1 GCA_903881535.1 uncultured Armatimonadota bacterium | reverse complement strand
GCGATAGGACTTTGTCTTTTCGTGTTCAATGACAGCGGCCCAGTGTCTCTGACGCTCTTTACGCTGGCTTCGATGTTAGTTGAAGGGCCAATCATCCCGGCCGATTGGTGGCCTAGAACGGTTAGACCTCGGAGCGATACGAAAATCGATGCCCAAGGTCAGTAACTTTTGACTAGAGCAAATAAACAAAACCCCTCACTGAAATCAGCAAGGGGCTCGAAGCTTCAATGAAGCGTAATGTTAGAAGCGAATACCGTACGAAATATTCAAACCGGATGGGTTGATGGTTTCGTAGTGACCAGCAAAGTGGTAACGAGCCTCAACAAACGAACGCTGTGTGAGGTTGAGACCAACCGTGACGTGCATTCCTGGCATTACTTTTGTATTGCCGCTTGTGTTGTCGTTGGCGATGCGAATTGCATAGAGTCCAACACCGTAGCCACTGAACCAGTCATAACCTGAAGTCCGCTTGTTGTCGCGAGTGATCTGGCTGAGGGTGATGGGAATCATCCGCATATCACCGCGCTCAATCATACCGATGCTGAGCGTGCTGATTTCATTGCGCTCTGGAACGCTCTGGAGAGTCGTTTCATATTCAAAATTGAAGATGTTCTTGCCAGCGCCATTGCGGACAACAGGCTTGTCAGGATTGTAGGAACCAATCTTCAACGATGAGGATCCGACTTTTTGAGCCAAATCAGAGACCTGTGCGTTTGCAGTGGACGTCAAAGCGACGGCTCCAACGAGTCCTGCAGCAATTAACAAATGCTTCATAGAGTCCATTCTCCTATAGAACCATGACCCGCGTTGGTCGCGGGAAGTGTGTTAAAACTTCCGACCAATCATGAGTGCCACACCGTTTGGTGAATACCCATTTACGGACCGGTTCGTGTAGTGGTACTGCGTTTCGGCAAAGATGCCACCCGGCAGCTTCAATCCAACCATCGCGTACCCGCCCCACAGTGTTTTCATGTTTGATCCAGGGGCATCAAACAGATAGGCACCTATACCCGTTCCAGTATACAACCCGCCAAGACCAGGAACCGTAGATGTTGAATCTGACAACTTCGAAAACATAACGGGAACAGTCTTTATCATGTTGGATCCCGAACCACCCTGAAAGTAACCTACAGTCAGTGTGGAACCATCGGCTGACTTACTACTAAGGAAGTCAACCATGACCCCTGGTTGTCGTTCTGCTACGCCCCTAGAGAGAGCCGACGATGGCTGCAGCACACCAAGTCGAATGCGCATTCCTGTTTGACCTTGTTGCGCAAGTACAGACGATGATGTCAGCGCAAATAACGCGGCCGCATAGATAAATCTCATTATTGAGATTATAAATCCGATGCACATCAAGTGTCAATGTATCCAAATTGCCTGCATCTCACGTTGCATGCTAGAATTACAAGCATATGAACGTGACGCGACGCCGGTACACCACAGTAGACACATCAACGACATACATAGTTGCCGTTGCCCAGGATCCGACCGCCCTGGCAAGAAAGCACTGGTTTGAGGCGCAAGTCACAGTAACCAATGAGGCGACTGGGGCGTCAATGAAGCTTCCGCCTTTCATCGAAACATATCGCATCGGTGAGCCTGAACGTCCGTTTCGTGAGATTGTTAAGACAGACTTTGATGGTGATCAGGAAGCTGCGTTATCTCATCAGTTCGACACAATCTTCCGACGTATCTATCAATACATCGAACGCGGACACTAGTTTCTGTATTACGGTCGTTACCATTGATCACTGGAATCCAGTAATCAATAATGCAGCCCGTACGTGTTGCACGTACAAAACACAGATTAGTCGCTCATTTACGAAGAGTTACAGTAGTAGCTCAGTGGATGTGTGAGACGAATCTGATGGCTGAGTCCATAGCTGGGACCGTATGTCACCGATTAATAACGACCTATCAGCCGTTTTCACAGGTCCCGGAAAATCGCACAGATAATTCTTATCTCACATTGACCCTCGGCCCACCGCAATATTGCTTGACACCCTCAAACGCTGACCCGTATAATCGCCCGTACGCTGGACTATTGTCCGTGTTCATTGGCATTCGTATAGCCGACACACAAAGTCAGTGAAGCAGGTTGTACGGAACAGGATGTGAAATGCATTCTGCCTTCAGTAGGGAGCCCTACAGGATTCGGTAACTTTTGGTCAGAATCTAAACTGGTTGGTTATCGTTGTTGTTGGAATACTGGATGGAATGCAGATCGAGGAGGTTGACCCCACGTTGAAGTTCGAACGAACACCGCGGCAAGGTGCCGCGATATCGGTCTTCGTGGCCGCAGTGGTCGCACTGTCGACACATGCGAGTGCGCAGCGTACTCAAAAGTCGACGGGTGCGTTTGCTGTGCCACAGACAAAGTTTCCGGGGTTGGGCGATGCTCGCTTCCTCCCATCGGACGTTACTAAACGTCGATTGGAAGTGCCATCAGACCAAGCTGGCAAAACACGCCGTCAAATCGGTGGTCCAAATGGTGCCAATGTTGCCGAGCAGGTCGTAGATGCATATCCAACGCCAGCCATCGATCAACGCACACCATTTGTGACGGAAGATGAGCAATTCATCTACTTTGCTGGTGCCAATGCAACATCCGGTGTACATCAACTCTTCCGACTTACCGCTGGTTCGGTCAATAACCCATCTCAGCCAGGTTCGACCGTTCCGGTTGCACTGACTGCTGAAGCGGGTGCTGACCACCAGTTTCCGGTCGTTAACCCTGCAGGGAACCGGATTGTCTTTTCAAAGTCAAACGATAGGCTCTCAGTTGACGACCCGAATAAGGTCTGGAATCTCTACGCTTCCAACATTCCAGCATCCGGAACACTATCCACAGCACCTCCAGGCGCAACAAACCTGATTTCGCTGTCAGCAGGACGATCATTCCGTGGCAAGACCTTTGCATCGGTAGGGCGTGCATGCTGGATTGGATCGAATGACATCGTGTTCTCAGGCAAGCTGTCTGGTGATGCGAACTTCCACTTATTCTCTATCAACACAACCACGCTGACGATTTTCCAAATCACAAGCGGAAATGCTGATGAGAGAAACCCATCGGCAAGCCCAGATGGACGATGGATTGCATTCGATTCGAATGCAGCCCCTTCTGTTGCTGGCAATGGCTACACCGGCGGTACAAATCCTGTAACCGAAACGGTAGATGGAGATCCTGCAACCGCAGCGAACACCAACGGATCCGGCAAGCGGAATGTCTTCATTAGTGGCATTTACGGTGCGAATCCACGCCAGTTCACGAGTCGTTATGCAGGAGCAGCTGACACGAACAACGTCCAGCCATCCTGGTCAAGCCTTCGTGCGAACCCATTTACAAACACAGCGGGAACGAATCTGTATCTTGTATGGGCATCGAGTCGTCAGCCGGATGTTGTTGGAAATCCAACGACGTACACCGATGGCGATACCCACGATGTCTACATGGCGCTTACATCAACGAATAGTGGTAACACACTACTCACCGAACTTGCTCCAACGGTAGCGCAGAGTGCAAAACAAGTAACAACGGTTGACCCGACTTACGCATACGATGACACGTATCCAGTGTGGTCACCTGTTATTACGATGAACCGCGTTGCGTTCCAGTCAGATCGCACCGGCAACCTGAATGTAAACAACTTTGGCGAAGGATTCTCCGCTACGCCTGGCAAGAGAGACCTCTTCCTTGCGAGTGCGCTGGATGTATCCGCACCAACGTTGCTTCGATATGACACAAACTCATCGACTGGTGAGATTGTACATATTAACCAAGGTTCGACTTACAACCCGAATGCATCCATTCGCAATCGCGATCAGGGTCTCCTCCCTGGCCAAGATGTTTTCATGACAGTGCGCGCAGATGACCGTGAAGCTGGAATCAAGTCGATCTATCTTCAGTTCAAGAACCCTAACTCCTACTTCCAAGCAGCCGTTCAGGGTGGCACATCGCGCGAACACAAGGAATACCGGACTGGCTCAGCGGCAAAGTATCTGTTCCAAGAAAACAATGTACCTTTGGCATGGCAAAATGCTTCCAATGGATCCACTGTTGGTACTGAGTACGAAGCAGAAATCGTTACATTGGATGGTGCATCCTACGTTCGCCACCGTCTAAATGGCGGACCAGCTTACGAAGCTGGCTCTGATGACCAAATCGCGTTCTCTGGAACGAACTTCCCACCACTAAACGGGCAGGGGGGCCGGCCAAACGTATGGTTGGAGCTAAAACCACTCGTAGATGCTGATGGCAATCCTGTTCTTCCAGCTGACGGTCGCGGTGGCGTCCTCTACGGAGCAACGTGGAAGTTACCTGCCGAAGCATCGGACTGGTATCTCGATGTCGTAATGTACGACAACGCCGTGAGTCCGTTTGGAAACGGCTCCTCTAACTGGATTATCTACGACAACATATGGGGATTCTCGACAGCTCTGCCACCAAATGCAACTGAAAAAGATATTCTCTTTGTCTCGGATTACACGCTTGGGCAAAAGTTTTTCATCTCGCGGTCCGGACAGCTTGTGGGCTCACCTGATAACCGCCTGCCGATCCAGTTTGGTGCGGAATCCTATCTGACCGACTCCGACATGGCTCGGTATCCAAGTGAGCAGGGCGGTAGCACTGCGCCTCCAGCGCCGGGTGCAACAGATGTAAGAGCATGGTCTGGTGTTGGTCCATGGATTAACAGTGGTGGCACAGCAAATGGCTTCCGGCGTAATCGCGGTGGCACGGTTGTAAATCCTGGTATGCCTCACCCGATGGGTGTTGGGTCCTACTATGATGAACTACTAGAATTCCAACCGCGAACTGGCTCGAACGGTGCAACTTATGCACTCCCTGAACAAGGTCGTTACTCTATATGGCGTGTTCTGTCTCGTGGTCCAGTACCATCTGAGCTTCTTCAGGCTTACCTTCCTGCAACTGGAACACAGCCAGCAGACACAAGAGTAGGTGAGCGAACATCGCGCTCCACCAAAATCTATAACCGCCTCGTCATCTGGTCTTCACCGTTCTCTGGAAACCTCTTCGTAGGACCAGGCTCTGTAACCGACCTCAAGACACAGAATCTCCTTGGTACGTATGTATCCAATGGCGGTCGTCTGATGATTAGTGGTCAGGACATCGGGTTTGCACTCGCCGGAAACGGACAAGCCAACGACTTCTTTACGAATACATTGAAGGCTTCCTACACCGGTGACAACTCTGGTGGACAGACACTCGCAGCAACCAGTGCTAACCGCTTGACTTCCGACTCATGGGCCGGAACCGGAGCGATAAGTGCATATGGTGAGACCACCGATGGTGCTACGTATAACTACTTGGCATTGAATGGTCGCTCTTTACTCCTGAACACATACTTTGTGTCAGGAAGCGGTGTGGGTGATGCAAGTCGCACAGCGGACCCGTCTGGGTTCGGTAAGAATGACATTGTGGCACCAATCGCAGGTGCTGCCGCAGACTTCAACTACAACACGGGCGGAGCAGGCATCATTACATCCACCAATACAAACGGTGGAATGGTTGCCTACGCTTCATTCGGCATTGAATCGATCAGCAACGACTGGTACACATGGACACCAACGGGTGGTGGACCGGTAAACATTGCAACGCGTGGACAACGTGCGAAGCTGGTTGCCAATTACTCAATGGGATTCCGTACAGCTACTGTCTCTGGACGCTTGGTAGATGAACAAGGATCTCCTGTAGCGGATGCGCTCGTTCGCGCCATCTCAGGAGCTGAAACAGCTCCGGCTGCTGGTACTGCGATCACCGATGCTGGTGGATTC
>CAIRTT010000508.1 GCA_903881535.1 uncultured Armatimonadota bacterium | reverse complement strand
GATTGGTGGTGGAGAATTGCGCAAGGATTTACGATTGGTAACTTCAGACCCGACGCTATCGTTTTTGTGCTCCGCCAAAAGACTGTTGTACAGACAAAAACGAATGGATTTATTTTTTGCCTTGGCCCAAGCACTCAAGCGTTTTTTCTGACTGTTTATCAGTGCATTCAAAGGATAAAGGACTAAAGCTTGCACACCTTCTAAGTCAGACTTGGGATTTTGGTCAATTTGTCGACACAAACTATCAAAGATGGGAAAAAGGAAGCACTCAGTTTTACCGGAGCCTGTACCACTTGATACGATTGCCGAGTGACCTGGTTCTCTTAACCACTTCCAAGCTTCAATCTGATGTTGGTAGGGGCGCCGGTTACGGGGAAACCTGTATTCGCCCTTCGCCTCGTCAAGCGTGTTAACAAGTGTCGAGGAAAGGACGTCACTCTTCGACAACGAATCCATCGTGTCCTCAGACGGAAAGTAGGGGTAAGTAGCCTCAAAAACAGGATCTGCCAGAAACTCATTTGGATTCTTTGAGATTAGATAATCCCGAAGGCCTTTACAATTTACAGATGCCCATGCAACCATGCCGCTGTGGCTTGTATTACTTACATTCGCATAAATGCTAGAAAATTTCCCCACTATTACCCCCTCTTAGCCTTCTCGATGCAAAACATAAAGGCGGAATCGTACCATTCAGCATCAAACTTACGGAATAGTTTCAGTGTCATAGTAGCTCGGCTGCTAAATGCATCGGTCACCTCTGACTCTGACAGAGATTGCATTTCTGCAGCAATAATTGGAGCTGCAATTACATGCCGCAATGCTTCTCTGTCATTTGTTCGAAGTAAGCATTCGTGTTCACGTAATTTTGTTGCCCAAATCCCCTCCAATCGCGGGGTTACTGATGTAGTTTGAGCCATTCGAATTCTTAGTCTATTAAGATACGGACTATACGCACCAACTAACAGTTCAGACTCGATGGCCTTCCAATCCAACAGTGGATCAACCGTATGTTGTGACTTTGATAAAACTGCAGTTCGTGCACCTGCATATTGATAGATCTTGTCATAAAGCCTTCTGTAGCCCTGAATAACAAACTCAGGTGGAAGTGTCGTAAGCCGTTCATTTAGTGCATCACGCCACGCTTCCATTGGAATCATTTCCCAAACGAAGGGGAGCTCAATCTCAAGCCTTGGAATTATGTTCGTTGACAGTAACTCTGGCATATTGAAGATCATCATCACTAGAAATTTGGGAACTTTCAGAGACAGTCTTACAAAGTCTAAAGTTGATAGTGGAAGGTGTGCGAATGCGCCAAGTAATCTATTACACGTTGCCCAATCATTGTGCCGTGAGTCACTGGACATCTCTGACAGGATATTAAGTATCTTCTGTTCCCGGTCAATCCGATCAGGGACACAAATCGCCATTGACAATCCTGTCTGGTTTGAATATTTGATTTCTTCAATGTTGTCGGTCGTAGCAGTCCACAATAGAGGCCGGGATGAAACGTCGGAATCGACTGACGGAGCAATAATTGATGGCCCAACAACGTCTGCTAAATCTACGGACCAAGTATTTGGTCCACTGAGACAAAGTTCTGAAGTCTTGTTTGAATCAGACAAACTTACTATTGTCATGACTACATTCGTTGAAGTGTCTGTACGCGTTACTGATGATGTCAAAGTTACGGTCATCAACTCTCGATTTGGAATCAGACGATTACCGTAGCGGCCGACGGAAAAAGAACTTATGAGCCTATCATTCAGCTCTAATCGAACTGTGACGTCAGAATCTAGTTCATCACTCGACGACAGAAGGAGCTCTGCCGATTCCCATATTCGCCCAAGTGAAATGTCACTGCGACCGGATCTCAAAGTTCCGAGAGACATTACTAAACGACGATCATTGCCTGCCATCACTACAATGAGTTCAGTATCGTTACCAAGGTCGGCATATAGTCTGGCAGTTGCTAAGTCCCCTAATGATATTGTTGCTCCTTCGGTAACCAACGCGCCGTTAAGAACGGTGACAACTGGGTTACTAAGCGGGCACGACAATTTGAGAATAAAACTGATGCCAAATTCGTTCTGACACTTAACATTTACAAACGGCGGAAGAAGTGCTCCATGCACGCAATTAAATGCAAGTAGATTGTTCTGCCATGTGTACTCTATTGATTCGTCCTCGACAGACGGAACAAAAGTACCAAGCCCACTTACTTCAAATGTAACACTCTTGTTGGACAGGCCGATTATCTTGGTTACGTTGAATCGCGGAAAATGCAGGTAGTCAGCAGCCCAGACAACATTACCATCGTCACTGACACGGACTCTAGATACTCCAGGTTTAGCCTTGCGAATACCGAACGAGACTTTGTTGACTGGTAAGAACGACGATGTTCCATCATGCCTAAGAATCGTTACCCGAGGAAGATCCACAAATATTGGTATGGACGATTCAATAATCGCTTCACCTTTAATTGCCCCAACCAGTTCATACTGGTCATCTTCTTCGTCCTTACCGTCAACATCTCCGATCCCGATACTATACGTGCTCCCATCAGCTGATCGAATTACTGCTGGTTGAGTGAGTTGAAAGACAGGACGTCCTCCTATTGTCAGAGTCTCGGCATGGCAAGGGATTATTGCAGAATCAGCCGGGATTGAGACTAATGCAGACTCAGCTCGTGTTGAAAATGGTCCTACCGATTGTATTGAAACCCGTCCAGCTCGCAGATCTCCGTTGATCCTCCAAATCTGGGAAGCATCAACAGGCCGGAATTGATTACCGCGGGAAGTCAACTCTGAGTTATCATCGAGCCTAAGTGTGACATTGACTGCAGAGGTAATGTCGATATCCCTGACATTTAAGTCTCTACCCTTAACGTGATATTGTCCGTCGACTGCAAAGTCACGATATAGCTCAAACACAGAGATTTGATTGCAAGCTGAGACTTCTACTGCCTTTGGTATCCCGGAAAATTGACCAAATTGCCGATAAAGATCACTTAGCTTTACCCTCGACCGTTTTAAAACCATTATTTGAGGTAACCAAGAGCCGTCATCGTGAAGCCATACTCTTGAAACGGGGAATGGTACCGTACCGACCATGCCCTGCATGTTTCCTGAGATCTGATTGATTAGGTCGCGGCTTGCGTCAGATTGCAACACTATAGGCAAATTGTCACGCCAGCCAGGAATCCGATCGTCAAGAACGGCAATGGGGTCAAGTGTCGGCGTTGCTGGAAGCTGCCGTAACAACACTTTCAATTCCCATAACAAGTTTGCGATGAGTGTGTAAAATTCAATCTGTTGATAGACCGGTGCAAGGTCCACGCAGAATCGTTCTGCTAATCGTTTGTAGTCCTCTGAACTAGAGATTGCCACCGGTGCCAATTTAATTATTCGTAACAAAACCCTGGACAGCGTTGATCCGTCAGTTGTCAACAGGTGATTAGGGATTCCGCCGTTATACACAATGGCACCCAAATAGGCTCGTGTGCCGATTATCGGTTCTTGACCCCAACATTTTAAGCCGGCAAGTATGTAAGCAGATCGCTTCTGAGGATCAATTACATAATTAGGTCCGATTGACTCAAAAATCGGATCCCAAGCCCAATGCCCACCTTGGTAAGAATATGTCCACCAGGCTGCTGCGTAAAGTACGACTGCCTTTTTGCATGCGATGTTGTTGAGATAGTCATCTACGCTAACGCTACTCAAAGCCATTCTGAGGTTTCGCATGTCCTCGAGAGTAACCTTGTACTTATACAGAGGATCACCGTGTGAAACCTGTCCAGATCTCGTGTAGATGATATGTTGAACGACGCGAACTACATCTTCAATCGCCATGCCGTATGTTACCGCCTATAAACTGGTATCTATCGTGATCACCCCACCACTTTCACCCTGGCCGGCAGCACATCCACGACCCAATTTGGCGTGCCTTTGCAGAACACCAAGGTCAGCTCGCGACGGGCGCGGGTCACTGCGACGTAGAGCTGACGGCGGGATTCGCGGGTGTCCGGGATGTCATCTATCAGGATGATGGCGTGGTCGTACTCGAGGCCGCCGAGGTCGGCAACCGGTCCTCCGATGATGCGAGCATCTGAACGCTCTTTGCGCTGGGATGCCAAATCTGCCATCTTGCCAAGACTTGGAACATTGATTGGAGCCTGAGTGGACATCCAGATTACGCCGATACGGTCCTGATTACTGCTGTCAACAGATGCCTTCTGCACAAGCTCCGCCACGCGCTCGGTTGCCTTTACCCGGCCAATCTCCCGAAGGTCGACGGCAACCGGTTGCTTCCCGCGGTTTGGGGATGGGCTTGACTCCGCAGCCGGCATGAATGCGCGACCAACCGTGTTGATTTCGTATGTGCTGCGGTAATTGACCTTGAGTGACTGAATATCGATCGCTCCACGCATCGACTTCGTCACGCTCTCCCATCGCTTAAGCCCAAACTCGTTCTGACGCTGATACAAATCGCCACACAAAGTGACCATAGAGTGGTGCGGCAAAACAGTATCGAGCAGCAGAAGGTCATCAAGAGACAACTCTTGCGCTTCATCCACAATAATATGGTTGAAGTCAGAAAGCCTTGTTCGCCGGCGCGACCCTTCAAGCGTAGCGACAATCGAATGCACACGACCACGAAGAAAGCTGGTCACTGAGTACCAAGTTGCTACGGAAAGTGCATCCGATTGGCTAAGACCATGGCGCAGAATCTTAGAAACCGTCTTCTGATGCGGGCGCTCGGATTCCGGAGCTGTATCAATCGCAGTGTCAGCCAAGGTCAGTACCTCAGTACCGCGCAATCGCTCAAGCACAGGTTTAGCAGTTAGATACCAGGCACGCACGGCCTTTTCGATACTGGCTTGACGGATTCGGTTTACTCCGAGAGCTGCAAGACCTGCGACTAATCCCTCAAATTCAACCGATTCCTGATCCTGAGAACAAGCCAGGAGTTTGTTGAACCATTTGAGCGTATCCACTGCGATAGTTACGGATGACTCATTTTGCAGCTTTGTGTCATGGAGCTGAATATCCCGGTGCGTCCACGTATGGCCATTCACTGGCACAAGCACGTTTTCTTTCCAAAGGAAGTTCTTGACCGACTGGGTGCCAATACGGATGTTTCCATCTGGAAGTGCGGTCAGCGTATCTTCCCGGATGAAGTCCCAGGTCGCCTTGATACGCTTTACACATTCAGTAAGTTTGTGATCTGGCAGCTCATAGGCCTTTGGAAGAGGCTGTGCAGATGGACGACATTCCTTACCAAGGCTGTCGTTTACGAAGCGTGCGAGTGCTTTACGCAGGTTATCAATCGTGATGCGATCCGCCTGCTGCTCACCAAGTGCCGGGAGAACGCCATCTACATAGGACAGTAAATCGCTGTTCTTCGACACGATGAGCACCTTGAGTTCACCGGACTGCTCCAAGTTGGTGATGTTGAACTCGCCAGCATTCCGACGTCGGTAATGCAAGTTAGCAGCACGCATCAGGGCGCATCCCGTTTTCCCAGAACCTGCTGGTCCCTGGATAACGAAGAGTCGTTTACCGTTTACATCGGTGATGATGTCGTATTGATCTGGTTGCAGGCTCTCCACAAATGGAAGGAAACTCTGGCCGGCTCGCCGTGCCTTGAGGCGATTGACGAAGAACTGCTTGGTTGCATCATGTTTTGTGGATGGCTTTGCACTGACATTTTCAGCCTGTGAAAAGTTCGTTTCTTCCCTAGTTTCAACGGCGGTCCCGACAACAGACGCATCCCAAGGTTGCGTTTCGCTGGTGAAGAGAACGGGAGACAAGCGATCGATCGAGTCGAGAACGGACTCCAAGACCACACCATCAGAGATCCAGTCAAAGTCACGTTTCCCTTGAGAGATAACCAGTGACCCACCAGGCATGGTCGCGCTTCCACCTTTATAAAAGAGTGAAGCAATCGGTCGCCGATAGTCGATGATCGTTCCCGCATGGGATTCGCAGTATGCCTGTCCAATATAAACCGACTCAACACTGCCATCCGTCGCATCTTTGAACACCAACCGTCCAAATGCTGGAGGAGTCCCGACAGAACCCATTCTTGTTTCGCGCTGAAGGCGGCTCCATTCGAGGTTTGCGATGGAATTGAGTGCATCAGGCTGGAGGGGTGTGGAGTATGCATTGACATCCTTTGGTGAAAGGGTACCGATGCTGCGACGCTCTTCTTTGAGGGGGTTCTCACGGTAGAT
>CAIRTT010000507.1 GCA_903881535.1 uncultured Armatimonadota bacterium | reverse complement strand
AGTGACCGGCGAAGGAGTCGTTCGGCTTCTGCTTCGCGCTGTGCATTGCGCTTTGAATCGAGGAGAACCGTGGCAAGCTGAAAGTGTGCTTCCGGGTCATCTGGAATATCTGCAAGACGCTCTTTCAGGAGTCCTTCGGCTTCATCCCAGCGGAAGATAGCCCGCAGTGCATTTGCGTACGAGATGGCAAAGTCGGTTCGCTTTGGATCGATCTTCTTGGCGCGTGCAAAAGCATCAACTGCGGCCCCGAAGTTCAGGCGTTGGTTATAGTGAGCGCGTCCAAGCCCGACCCAAGCGGTTGCATTTTCGGGTTCCAGCGCTGTGGCATCGGTGTAGACTTTGAGCGCAATTGGAAAGAGCGATTTCTCCAATGCGACTTGTCCCATGCCGAGCAATGCAGGCATCAGCTTAGGATTTCTCTTGATCAGCTCGGTGTATTCAAGGCCAGACTTTGCAAACTCGCCCTGAAGGCGGTGTGCTTCGGCCATGATCAGACCGGCTCGAACATTGTTTTTGTCTTTGACGAGGATGTCTTCGGCAATCATCCCTGCTTCAACTTGGCGGCCATTCTTCATCAGCGCTTCAGCCCAAAGAATGCGCCGTTTAGGGTCATTGGGGGTTGCTTTGAACCATGCTTGGCGTGTGGCATACCCGGATGTCTCAGGGGATGATTCTGCGCGTGAGGCAATCCATCCATTTAGGAAGGATCCTTGTGTACGGCTTGCAATCAGCTTTGCCGGTCCATCGGGTGCGATAGCCCGTGCCAACTCTTGCGGTGTTGATGCCGGTGTTAAGGGTTTACAACGCTCAATCGCTTCCATCGCAGCGGCTTTTGATTCAACTCGCGAGCGAGCGAGGGCGAGAACGCGGCCGGATTGTTCACGGTTTCCACTGACGGCAAGGGATGCTGACCATGTGATCCAGATGTCGGACGAAGATTCGCCGGCTGCGACTGCCCGTTCGAGGTATTTTGCGGCGGTTTCAAAGTCACCCGCCTCGGCATGTCGTCCAGCTGTGAGTGCGAGTAAAGATCCGTTGTTTGGATCGTTGTGTAGCATTTCTTCCAGCTCAGGCAGATATGCCTCACGTAATGTGGCTTCAGAATATGCTTGACTTACGAAATAGAAACCGCCCCCGGCAAGAATAGTTCCAGCGAGGGCGGCTATCGTAAGTCGTTTAACCAGCAATGCCGGATTCGACTGTTTTTTCATGACTTAGCGGCTACCAAAACCACCATTCATTTTTTGCATTTGCTGCTGAACGGACGGAGGAGCATTTGGTGGAGGCGCGGTCATACCGGCGGGAAGTCCGCCACCTGGTGCGCTCCCACCACCAGCGCCCATTCCACCGGATGGTCGGAGAATCTGACCGGAGGTGGATGCATCTTGCGATGCTGTCGCGGCTGGTGCTGGCGCTGGTGCAGCAGCTTCCGGCTTATTACAGCCAGAAACTGCTACGACAGCGAAGCTACAGAGTGTTAGAGCAACTAACGTAGTCTTCATTTGCACAGTTATTCCTACGGGGTGTAGTTGGTCTGTGGCTTGACGAGCTTGAAGAGACGCCAGTCGT
>CAIRTT010000506.1 GCA_903881535.1 uncultured Armatimonadota bacterium | reverse complement strand
TATATTAAAGGCAACCTTCAGGAAGACCCAAACCCGGCGCTGACCCGCCGCTGGATGCAAGCGCTCGGGATGAGTGGGTATGGGCGAGTAGGAAAAGTGACCGAGACGGTTGCGGGTATCGCGGGCCTAGATGCCATCGAGGGCACCGAAGGCACCCCAAATCTGCTCATCAACCGTAACCCACGCTCCATCAGCCACGTCACGTTCACCGTCGACCCAAGCTCGGTCGCGATGCACCCAGGGCCCCGCGGTGGCGTCAGGCTCATTTATAACGGGCCACTCTCCGGCGGGCTTCAGCATGAGGTTCGCGTTAGGGATGCTGACCCGGGCTGCGGGGATGGCATTACGTGGCGGGTTGTCTACATCTCTCCAGATGGCAAGGAGCAAATCCTCGGGGATGGTGCGATTCCAAATGGCGGGCAACAAGGCGCGCAGGTCGCTCACAAATTGCCAAATGGACTGGATTACACACGTGGCCGTGTCGCCATCGATATCCTCCCCAAGGGCGAGTACAGCTGCGACACCACCAATGTCACTTGGCGGATTCGGGAGAATGGAAAGCTGCTCGCGGATGTCGCAGCGGATGCGATGACCGCTCAGACATCTAATCCCTTTGGGCCAGCAAGTGACCCCGGGCGCTGGCTGCTGCAAGATCTCGCCAAGGCGCCTGGAAGCGAGCTGCCAAAGGCACTTCTCGATGCATTCAACACCGGAAATCTTCTGGAAGCCGCGCGGCTTGCGGATACGCTTCCGGATAATCTGCATCCCGCGACGCCGTGGAGCACCGCCGATATCGCACCCGCTGACCGCGATCGCATTGGAGCAATGCAGGCAAAGCTGGTCGAAATCGGAAAGCGTCTTCCGGTGCAGTCGCCGCTAGCCGTTGGCGCGCAGGAGGGCGGCGTTCCCGAGAGCCCGCACGCTGGCATCCACGATGTCCGTGTTCACAACCGCGGCAAATACGATAACCTTGGCGACCTCGTTCCACGGGCAGTTCCTGCATTGTTTGTCACGCCAACCGAGGCGCCAAAAGTCACGGCAGGGTCTGGTCGCGCCGAGCTCGCAACCTGGATTGGGGACACGCGGAATCTGCATGTTGCCCGCGTCTGGATGAACCGGCTTTGGCAACATCACTTCGGACAAGGCATCGTCCGCACGCCAAGCAACTTCGGCGCGCTCGGGGATCGTCCCAGCCATCCGGAATTGCTAAACTGGCTTGCCGCCGAGTTCCAAAAGCGCGGGCAGAGCACAAAAACAATGCACCGCTTGATCGTCACGAGCAGCGCCTACCGCCAGCAGTCTGATGTTTCTTCACTCGCGAGAACCAAGGATCCGGAGAACCGGATGCTGTCGCATATGAATCGCCGCCTCCTGGATGCCGAATCGCTGCGGGATACCTGGCTTGCAGCGGGAGGGATTTTGGATCTGAACCAAGTCGGTGGACCGGCGACATCACAAATGGATAGTGCGAAGCGTACCGTTTATATGCAGACGGTGCGCAGCGACCGCACGAGCTACCGGATGCTGTTCGATGGTGCGGATCCGACGAACAGTATCGAAAAGCGGAATGTTAGCATTGTGGCCCCTCAGGCGCTGTATCTGCTGAACTCTGACTTTACGGACAAGGTTGTGGCTGGTGTCGCAGCGCGGATGGCAGCCAATAAAGGCAGCCAAGCATCCAGAATCGTGCAGCAGTGGGAGCAGCTGGTCGGGCGTCCGATCACCGCCGGCGAGCGCGCGGCCATTGGTGATTTGTGGATGTCGGTGGC
>CAIRTT010000505.1 GCA_903881535.1 uncultured Armatimonadota bacterium | reverse complement strand
GAGAAGATTACACTCCAGCGCCACGACCGCAATGGCTATATCACCGGGTGTGGCTTGAAGAAGCAAGGTGATCCAAAAGCTGGGGTGATTCCTGAGGCATCAGACAATGATGGCCTGTGGACCGCCCTTGCTGTCGCTGCATATGCATTCAAGGCAGCCGCTACTGGAAACCCGGAGGACAAGCGTCTCTGTATTCGCTACCTTGATGCCATCCTTGATCTCGAGCGCCTCACGGGCATCCCCGGCTTCCCGGCGCGCGCGATTATGACAGAAGCTGAGCGCCAGGCAGGTGTCCTTGGTTTCAGTGATACCGAAACGGTTCGCCTTGAAGGTGAAGAGACCAAGATCTGGTTCAAGTCACCGGTAGACCCAAATATCTGGTGCAAGGGCGATACATCCTCAGATGAGCTCGATGGTCATTACTATGCTTGGTTCGTCGCCGATTATGTGCTTAACGACCCCGCCATCCGCAAGAAAATGGCCCCGGTTGTCAAGCGTGTAACCGATCATCTGATTTCGCATAATCACCGGATGTTCGGTCATCACGGCAAGCGCACCCTCTGGGGCGAGTGGAACCCAGAATCGATTAATGGCTCACTGCAATGGTACGAAGAGCGCGGCCTGAACTCGATGGAATACATCACGTATCTAGCCATCGCACACCGTATCACTGGCGATAAGAAGTACCTCGATGTCCGTGAAGAGTTCATTCGTAAACATCACTATGACTTGAATTCGCTGCTTTACCGGGATGGTTCCCTTTGGTATCAGGTGAATCACTCCGATGACGAGCTGGCGATGACGGTCTGGTTGCCGATGATTCTCTGCGAGACGGACCCGTGGCGTAAGCAGCTGTGGGTTCGTAACCTGATGACCGCATGGGATGGCACAAAGGGTAGTCGTGGAATCAAAGCTGAGCGCTCGCCGTTCTACATCGCGCACATCATGGCGCTCACGGGAGACACGGATGCTGCAGGCACAATGACGGATGTCCTTGGGCACTGGCCACTGGACTTGGTGAACCACACGATCAAGAACTCGCATCGGCATGATATTCAGTTACGGACACATCAAAGCCGTGGTACCGAGCAGTTCCTCACAAACACGCTCCCTCTCGAGGAGCAACGGGTGATGCGCTGGAACGGGTCACCGTTTGAGCCAGATCACGGTGGGGATGGCCAGTCTGAAGAAGACGGAATAGCCTTCCTTCTCCCGTACTGGATGGGTGTCTATTACGGGTTTATCCATGCCACAGACTAAAGGCTTCGCCGCAACGGAAGGCAGTGACATCTTTCCGTTTCACCCCTTGCATAACCACAGTGCCGGCATTGCCGTTCTGCCTGACAAGACACTCCTTGTGGTGTTCTATCGGGGGACTGGTGAGCGGACGGCCGATGATGTCGCTATTTGGGCATCCAGGCGCGACCGCAGCGGTAAGTGGTGCGAGCCGGTTGTCATCGCGGATACTCCCGGCTTTCCAGATACGAATCCGGTGGTGACGGTTGCCCCAAATGGTGACATTTATCTCTATTACGGGACCCAGCTCGACAACAACTGGGAAAGCACACTTCTCAAGCAACGTATTGGGCGAATTAAGGGTAGCACTGGGTGTCGCATCGATTGGAGCCGGGATCAAGTTGTACACCTCAAGCCGGATGAAGATGCTTTTAGGCGTCAGTTTTTGCCGGGTCTCAAGACAGTTTATTCCGATGCAAAACCAGTGGATATCTTCCCGAAATACTACGCAATTCAGGAAGAACGCAGCCAAAAGCGGCTGAATCTCCGCCTTGGTTGGATGGGTCGTTGTACGCCTATTTGGGTTGGCTCACAGCTGTATTTGCCGCTTTATCACGATGGCTTTGATGTCGGCCTTGTTGCCATGTCGAGTGATGGTGGCGCCACATTCACGGTGGGTGGACCAATCGTGGGTCGTGCGGCTGTTCAGCCAAGCTTGCTTCGCCTCACCGATGGCAGCTGGATGGCATATAACCGCAACAACGGTCCGGGCCCGATGCGCATTCTTGCAGCAAAGAGTGTGGATGGCTGTAAATCATGGACATTGGCAACCGAGATGTCTTTGCCAAACCCGGGTGTTTCAGTTTCAGTCGATCGGCATGCGGATGGCACCATTGTGCTCGTGGGCAACGACACTGAAGATGGCCGGCATTCGCTGGCATTTTGGTGCAGTCGTGATGAAGGCAGATCGTGGTCCACGGCGACTATGATTGAAGCCGCTCCAGCAGGATCTGAGTGGTCATTTCACTATCCAAACATGATCCGTTTGCCAAATGGAAATTTGGGTTTGGTCTATTCCCGGTACGCCAAAGCGGGACAGACCATTCGCTATGTGGAACTTACACAGCAGCAGCTCAAGGCATAAGGCCCATCAGGCACAAAAAAGCCCCGCGTGCGACTTGCATGCGGGGCTTTCACTATTTTGGCTAGTGGGCTTCGGGATACGAACCGAGCACCGTAACAAACATGCTCTGTTCCTCGAGATGCTTAAGTGCTTTCCGTACACGATCTTCTTTAATATGCCCATTGAAGTCAAGGAAGAAGACGTATTCCCACGGCAGCTGCTTTGTTGGACGGGACTCAATCAATGTGAGGTTAATGTCGTGCGCATCGAGAGCCGCCATCGCGCGCATCAGGGCTCCTGCCCGATGCTGTACTGAGAAGTAAATGCTCGTCTTGTC
>CAIRTT010000504.1 GCA_903881535.1 uncultured Armatimonadota bacterium | reverse complement strand
GCAAATGTAGTGTCAAAGCCTGGCCCACCAAAACGTGTTCCAAATCGCAGACGATGGACCTCATTATCTTGACGCAAGTTCGCTGTCGGATTACCATGCCAGCCAAGGTTGGATGCAACTTCAAACTGAACCCCGCTCTCGCGGACATTACGCGGAAGGACATACGTTCCAAGAGTCCGTGGGGACCACGATAGCCCTGACATCGCATCGCCGCTACGCGTCTGTGCCGGTGCGGTCATGATGTTCTGAAGAGGTGTCGGTGGTGTGTAGCAAGCCAGCAGCATTCCTCCAGCCTACCCGCTTACGGTAGACTTCGACCATGCGTAACGTCATCAGCCCGCTGGATGGAAGTCAGCTGCAAACCGTTCCCATCTCAACAATGGCGGATCTGAATGGTCAGTTAGATTTGGGATTTGCCTCGATGACAACGCTTGGAACCGAGCCACGCTGGCGGAGAATTGAGTGGCTAACGCGCATCCGTGCAGCACTGGTAAGTTCGACTGCTGACCTGGTCTCCTTGATGGCTCACGAAGTTGGTAAACCGGTGATGCTTGGACGAGGAGAGCTGGAACGTGCGACCGCATTGGTTGATCAGACGATTGCAGAGCTGATGACCATGTCCGGGGATGCTCCGTATGTCGATGACCAGCGCGCACATGCATCCCGAACCGTGATCACAAAGCGCTTTCCAATTGGCGTTATTGGAGCAATCACCCCATTCAACTTCCCCATCAACCTTGTTCTTCACAAAGTCCTCCCAGCCATTGCGACCGGCTGCCCCATCATCGTAAAGCCAAGCGAACGAACACACGCCATCTCCAAACGGTTAGCAGACATCTTTTCAGACGCCGGGATGCCGACTGGCGCCGTCCAGTTTGACTTCGCGGATGATGGACCAGCCCACGCCCAGATGCTTGCCGCGGATCCGCGGGTTGCGTTTTTGTCGTTCACCGGAAGTGACACGGTCGGACGGCTTCTCGCAACAGAAGCACATGGGAAACCGACAATTCTGGAGTTAGGTGGGTCTGCATCGGTGTATATCGCCGATGATGCCGATCTCGAATCCGCCGCCAAGAAATGCGCCATTGGAGCTATGGCCTATGCTGGACAAGTCTGTATTTCTGTCCAGCGGATTTATGTTCACAAGCATGTCTTCGGATCATTTCGAGATGCCTTTCTTCTAGAAGTCTCAGCTATAACGCCGAAGAATCCGCTTACAGATGGACATATTCTCGGTCCGATGATCGATGAGGCATCCGCGACACGCTTCATCGATCACTGTCATGCTCTTGATGCAGCTCAGCTTCTGATTTCTCCGGCTGTTAGTCATGAGCGCTATGTTTCTCCGGCTGTCGTAACGGGCATCGAGCAAATGCATCCACTTATTCAAAAGGAAGCCTTCGCACCTGTTGCTATCTTGGGAGAGGTGGAAGATCTCGAAGAAGCGATAGAAAAAATGAATGGAACACCCTACGGACTGCAGAGTGGAGTCTTCACGAATCGCATCCAGGATGCACTTCTTGCGCACAACCAGCTCCGTGGCGGCGCCGTTTACATAAACGATGTTCCAACGGTTCGGATTGATAAGCTGTCATACGGCGGCGATGGCGCGAGTGGCAGCGGCCGTGAAGGCATTCGAGATGTGATGCAAGCCTACACAACATCCCGGCATTTGGTTTTCAGCTAAAGCTAAACATTTCTGGATGACCTTAGCGCTTGTTTAGAATTGGCAGCAGCTCTTCCACCGTTAGCTCCGCGCCGATCCGTATAAATCCGCCATCCAGAGAAACGCTGTGGGCAAGCATCGGAACTGGAAAGGCCGTCATTTCGGCGACCGGGTTGACAATATCAGCCACGTACCCGACAACAGAATCTGGAATTGGCACAACACCAAGCCGAGCCGTTTTTGGTTGAAAATGGAGCTCTCTTCCAGACTTTGCGACGACAAGGGAGCCATCGATCGCGACGGTGATGGTTGGAAAGCCTAGGACGCGTGGAACGGTTCGGACCTGAAGCGTCTCTCCGACAACCGTCAGGTTTACAGGAGGCAAATCGGGCCGACGCTTTCGAATAATCGCTTCAACCTCACGGGCATCAAGCCAAGCATTCATCGTGGATGAGCGAATGGCATCAATGGAAGCTGATTTCCGATCAACAGAAACATCGGATGCTTCGATTAAGACTCTATCAAGAATCATCCCGTTCGTTAGCGCGACCCCACGCCCAAACACAGAAACATGGCGAAGGCGTCCGCGCATTCCGGCTCCCATGGAGGCCGACTCGACACTGACCTCGTAGGATTTAGCCGTACCAAGCACGATTGGCAAGCGCTCTTTGATAATCCGTTCAGCAGTCTTTTCAACAGGACGGCGACAACCTGTGGACATCGCAGTGACTAAACCTGCGATGCAGGCAAGTGCAACATAACTACGCTGCACTGCTTGTGCTTTCATGCTTAGGTAATGCCACAGATCCTGCGATGACGAATGTCAGAATCAGTGCAACGATGGTCAGGGCTGCCGATGTTGTATATGGAGCGGTTGGTCCAACACTCGAGAAGAGATATCCGGCAACCAGCGGGCCAGCCGCACGGGCTAGAGCTTCAAAGGATGAGCTTGTGGACTGTATTAGTCCCTGCCCAACCTGCGTCTTTCTCGAAATCAGCGCGGTGGTTGCGGGGCTGATCAGGCTACGTCCTGCGGACAAGACCATGCTGGCTGCGATGATTTCCAGA
The DNA here is from genome assembly GCA_903881535.1 of uncultured Armatimonadota bacterium. Lineage (GTDB taxonomy): Bacteria > Armatimonadota > Armatimonadia > Armatimonadales > Armatimonadaceae > CAIRTT01. Next base: position 1,644 of record CAIRTT010000504.1, on the reverse strand, counting down.
CCCCAGTTTCCCCATTTAGTTGGGAGCAGTAAGAGGACATAGCCGAGCGCAAGAATGGCAAGTCCCAACCGGACGACCGTTCCTTCGCCAAACCGCTTTACAATAGGACCAATCAGTCCACCTTGGACAATGATTCCTGATAAACCCACGAAGCCCATGATGTAAGCCAAACGCATACTCTGGTTTTCGCGTGTCGCAATACCACGTGCCATCAGGAAGTAGCCAAAGATCTGCTCGATGGCCGCAAACCCAAAGACCATTACAAAGTTGATGATGAACAAAGGTGCCGCAGGGTCCTTCATCACTCTGCGGAAAAGGGCCAAGCCACTTTCTTTGACGGTTGCCGCAAGCTTACGCCGCGCCTCCTCCGAAAGGGATTCGGGCAGCATCTTTACTGCAAACAGAAAATTGACCAGTGACATTCCCGCTGCCACAAATGCCGGAATCGCGATATTGCTCTTCCCGAGGACACCGCCGAACACTGGACCAAAAGCAAATCCGAGTCCAAAACAGACACCCAGGATGCCCATTGCTTTTGCGCGGTTCTGCGGCGTGGTGACATCGCCGACATAGGCAAAGGAAACGCCAATCGATGCCGATGAAAGGACTCCTGCAAGAATCCTAGCGGCGAAGAGCATCCACAGACGTCCGCTTGAAAAGCCGAACAGCATGTAAGCGAAGGCAACACCGATAAGCGAGATGAGAATAACTGGCCGTCGTCCCGCCTTATCTGAATATCTCCCCCAGAGAGGTGCAAATAGGAACTGCGTAATCGAGTAGCTTGCTCCTAGCCATGATCCAACCAATGCGCCCTTTGCATGGTCATCCCCGACCCACGGATCAGCTTCGACATATTGTGGGAGATTGGGGAGGATGATTCCGAACCCGAGGAGGTCAATAAAGAGAGTGAATGCAAGGAGCAATATCGGCTTTAGGATTGCCTTGAAGCCATCATCAACTGTAGATGAACCTTTTTCTTGTTTTCGACGCATTGATGGATGCTACCTGTAACTCTATGGATTGCAGAACGTGTGTCGACTAAAAATCGACGTATTGATGATAACAAACGGGACAGCTGTAATCTAGGCTGAATGTACAAGACTCACCAGGGACCCGCGGATGTTTATTAGTTAGGCAGCATTTATTTTATGGAGAACGAGATCACCGCTGCTGACTCCGAAGTTATGTGGAAGTGGGTCTTGATGGCGTGGAGGTGTAGCTGTCAAATCCTCAACGACAAGATATTCACGATCAAGGCCAGCGTTGTCAACGAGGCGCAGGCGTGCTACGACTTCCATCCGTCGGCGGGGATTCGCTGCAACCCAGAGCTCTGCTTCCATGCGAGCCGCGGCCTCATTTTGCTGATCACTGCTCACCAACAGGCGACTACGCTTGTGGCTACAGATCTGAACACTTACCATAGCGTAATCATCGGTTCAGATACGCTGCTTCCTTATAGGAAACCAGCGGATCACTTATGCATTTGTGATTTAGCAAATGAACGGCATCACGAACAACGAAAGTACAGACAATCATCCCCTTTTCAGGAGAACAATCTATCCAACATCACTGTGTATTCTTGAGGAAACGATTGCCTAAATGAAGGTGTAGATGACGGACATAATCGAGAGAATCGCAAGATCG
>CAIRTT010000503.1 GCA_903881535.1 uncultured Armatimonadota bacterium | reverse complement strand
TTCGGAAATGTGATAAACGCCCATATCGAAGAGGGCACCGCCTGCCGCAATATCGCGCTGGACAAAACTGGGTTTGCCATAGCCATCCACGTACGGCCGCCCACGTCGCCGATGCCCGGTCGCACGAGCGTAATACGCATCGCCGATTGCACCGCCATCTATGAGAGTTTTGGCTGCACGGGTTTCATCCGAGTAGATGAGCGCTAGCTGGATATGGAGCATGTTGCCAGTCCGATGGGATGCATCCAGCATCGCAAGGGCATCCGCGTACGAACCGGCCATCGGCTTTTCAGAGTAGCAATGCAGACCCGCTTCCAGCACTCGGATGGCGGCATCGGCGTGGTAGTTGTTGTGGAGGCAAACATCGACGGCATCCAGGGATGCGTTATCAAGCAGCTCCTGAAGGGTGCTGTAGGTTTCCGCAATGCCAAATTTGGCTGCGGTTGCTGCGAGGGTTTCGGAATCACTGTCGGCGATGGCAACGACTTCGGCATCCGGGATCGCTGCGTAATTCAGCAAATGCTGCTGCGCAATTTGTCCGCATCCGATGATCCCGATTCTAATTTTGTTTCGCATTTTTCGGCTCCTGAAATTTGGCAAACATTCGGCAAACATTTTTACCGCAACCCCTTCCGGATTCCCACTATCCACAAGAGTTATCCATCGTAACGCACTTGTTTTTGGAGGACATCTGTATGAAGACATATACCGTACACAACGATGGCAGCTGGCTGCTTCGCCGTATTGCCCGCACGATTCAATCGTGGGATGTGTTGGCGATGTCGGAATCTACCGATGCAGGTGGTCGTACGATCCGGACATGGACATATCTTGGTGTTGATCCGGCGCGGCGGGTTTATGCGTTGACAGAGCAGCGCTGTGTCATCCACGATGAGGAACTTCTCTCGGATGATCTGGTGCCAGAGGAAGACAAAATGCCGATTGGCGAGTGGGCATCGATGCAAGCCCCGCTTGCCGTTCTCGATCAGCCGCCGCATCACTGGGGGATTCCAGCGATTGCTACGCGCCTCCGTGCATCCGTTCAGCCCGCCGCGACGTATCGTATTCGCACTCCAAAAACACCCCGTGTGCGGGAGGCGGCCATCGCGTGATGTTCATTGATAAACTCTGTTCGTGCTCGCATCTGTAATGGTTCCACTCGTTGTCATCGCTTCCGTTTGGCTTGCCCGCGCGGCCTGGATGTGGGCGACGGACTTTGACAGGCAGGGAAAGCCGCGCATCAGCTTGGTTTTCCGTATCGTTGCACTGGTCATCGGGACCTGGTGGCTGTTGCCTGCAGGCGTGGTTATCCTCAAGCTGTTCATCCTGAAGCAAGACCCGTAGGACGAGTGTTACGCTGATCAAGGATTCCTGATGTCGTGTGCGGGCCCGTTATCCAACTACCCCGTAAGCAGCTTGACGACGTAAAAGAGCATCATCACAATCGTCACAATGCTTGCGGCCCACAGTGTGACAGCCGTCACACCCGTTGACTTGAGCTCTTTGGGCAGGTTCTTTTGGCGCAGCGTCATCACAGTGACCGCGATAATCGGTAGCATCGCCGCCTGCGCAATCCCACCCATCTTCACCATTTGTGTCGGGTCGATACGCAAAAAGTGCAGCGCAGTTGGAATTGTCAGCAGCACCACGACAAAGCGGTTTCGCCATTTCACGCGTGATGCATAGTCATCCGCTTTGAAGACGCCCAGAAGAGTTGTGACATCTGCAAACACACGCGAGTTACTCGCCGTCGCAGCGAAAATCGTGCCATAAAGCGTGGCAATCGCGCCGACATAAAACACCCACAACGCCCACGGGCCAAGGGTGTCCGTGTACATATGGCTCAGCGTCGCAATCATCTCCTTGCTCTTTGGGATCAACCCTTGAGGATGGAGAACACCCGCGCCAAGTAAATAAAACGCCGCTGTGGCAAAGGTGTAGATAATCATGCTGGCGACGATGTCCAAGTGCATCACCCGCACCCAGCCACGGGCACGGTCCCGCCACGCCGGCGTGAAATCATTCTCGCCCGTCGACTGTGCGTAGCCCTTTTCAATACACCAGTAGGGGTACATAAACAGCTCAGCCGCGCCGACTCCCGTAATGCCAAACACCGCCACAGCGGTCTTCATTCCGGTTGATGGCAGGTGAAAAGAAAGGCCATTTGCAAAGTCCGCCGCGGTCAGCGATCCGGGGCGCTTGAGGAGAATCGCAGCGCTGAGCACCGTAATGAATGTGAACAGGCCAACTTTCACGCTGGCAATGCCCTCAACCCGGCTATACCCGCCGCCAAGCAACAGCCACAGAGAGAACGCATACAGAGCGATAACCCAGATATCAATCGCGACTGCAGGGAAAATCGTGTGTAAAACCTGCCCAACCCCTGCAAACATCGCTCCGATTTGGAACAACGTCATCAGGATCATCGCCACCCAAAGCCAAACGACCCACGAAACACCAACCTTCGGACCCGGCATCAGGTTGAACCCGCCAAGGCCAGTCTTACCGGTTGCAATCGTGAAACGGCCCATCTCGGCCTGCAACGCGGGTTTGATGAGACAGCTGATGATGATTAGCCAGAGGCACGTCATTCCAACTTCGGCACCGAGCGATGTCGTAGCGATTAGCTCGCCCGAACCGACAATGGATGCCGCAAGAATCATCCCTGGGCCAATGCGCTTTATGGAATCCCGGAAGGTTACCGGAGGTGCTTCCACCGCGGTCGCATCATAGGCGTAGGGGTCTTTGAGAGCGGCAGTACTTTCACTTCTTTGTGCAGACATGGCAGGACTCTATGCCAGATGGCGGAAATTTGCTAATTTACATGATGTTAACGGCACCGATGTTAATCGCTGAACGCTGTACAGTTTCGTGTAACAGGGTATGCTGGAAATGAGATATCCCCTGCGCATGCGCAGTGTGGCACCCAAAACCAACAACGAGGTTATTAGTACAAAGATGAAGCTATCCCTATTTGCCATCATCGGATTCGCCGCACTGGCCACACTGCCAGCTGCTGCACAGACCAAAACCAACAAGCCAGCTGCCAAGCCGCAAAAGAGTAATTCCAAGCCACAGGCTCCTGCAAAGACAAAGCCTGCCGCTCCAAAGCCAGCCCCAACGCCTGCTCCAACCCCGGCTCCAGCAAAGGAACTTGGCGAGCGTGAGAAGGCCGTCCTTGGCAAGTACACGGTTTCTGGTCAGCCAAATGTGATCGAACTGGTCAACGATGGCGGTTCCCTCACGATGCAGGCAACTGGATATCCTGCGATTCCTGTTGAGCTGAAGACCGACGATTCGCTCTACAATCCGATTCTTGCTGGACAGGTCGATGCAAAAATCATCCGTGATGCAGACAAGAAGCCAAACGGCATCGATCTGACATTCCAAGGCAACAAGGTTCAGTTTCAAAAGGACGGCGCTACCCCTCTGACCGTCGCTGCTAAGCCTGTCGAGAAGCCAGCCGAGAAGCCAGCTGAAAAACCAGCCGAGAAGCCTGCCGAGAAGCCAGCCGAGACAAAGAAACTTCCAGACATTCTGGGCAAGTACTCCGTTGACATGCAGGGACCTGTTGGCGATGGCGAAATCAAGTACGACAACGGCAAGTTTATTCTTTCCATCGAAAATCAACCTGACTACGAGATCGAAGTCACCGAAAAGGATGAGATTAAGGGAAAGACTTTACCTGAAGGCGTAACGGCTAAGCTCGTCAAGGACAAAGAAGGCAAAGTCACTGGTATCTCGGCTGAGTCACCTCTTGGCACAATGACCTGGACCCGTAAGACATTTGTCAAACTCCCAGAAGCTCCTAAGGCTGCACCCGCAGTTTCTGAAAAGCTCAAGGGTGCAGAAGGCAGCTATGTCACCGACTTTGCTGGCGCACCTGAGATCAAGCTGACTGTCAAGGATGGCAAGCTTGTCCTCCAAGCCGAAGGTCAGCCCGATTTGACAGTAGAACTCAATGATAAAGACGAGTTCGTGTCTGACCAGCTCAAGGAAATGAACTTTGCTCTGAAGTTCACCCGCAGCAAGGATGGCAAGATTGAAGGTATCTCCGCGAACACCCCGTTCGGCGAGATCACGTTCAAGAAGAAGTAGTTTTCTACTTGGTTTGAAAACGAAAAGCCCGGCGGGAAACCGCCGGGTTATTCGTTTTTTGGCGAAACGCAATGAAGGATCTGAAACCGCTACACCCCACGGAAATCAGGAACGTCTGAGAACCCCTATTGCTACGACCAATATCGATTCCTGCGGAGACTTGCACGTGCGATAGGAACTAGGCCCGGTCAAGCCTCAAGGCTAATCCGACATAGAAACTCTGATAATGTTGCGTATTCAATAAGCTGAATGTCGCCATTATCCGGAAAGTTTCCACTGCAATTTGATAGGATAGGGGTTCGATGAGCGCATTTATACTGGTCACAGGAGCATCTGGAATTGCAGGGCTCGAAACAACAAATGCTCTGCTCGCTGCTGGCTTTCGTGTCCGGATGGCGGATGTTTCACGACCGGCTTACATCCCTGAAGGTGCGGAGTTCACACGGTGCGACACACGTACACCCAGTGATTGTGATTCCGCGGTAGACGGAATGGATGCCGTTATTCACCTCGCAGCCTGGCACTGTGGTCACATACCCCCCGTCTCAGATGACACCATTTGGGCTGTCAACACCGATGGTACATTTAACATCCTCCAGGCCTGCAAACGCCAAAACATCCGCACCGTTGTCTACGCATCCTCGATGGCCTATGGACACGGCTCGGTTTACAGCGTGACTAAAGTGGTCGGCGAAGAAATGTGCCGTGGCTACCATGTCCAAACTGGGGCTGCGGTTGCGATGCTTCGCTACCACGACTTCGTACCCAAGCGATACCTCGACTTCGGCGCAAAGCTGTTGCGCAACGGAGTCGATGTCCGTGATGTTGCTGCATCCAATGTCGCAGCGATCTCCGCCGGAATTGAAGGCCGATACACAATCTTTAGCAGCGTTGTCCACACCGATCATGGCATCCCGTCTGTCGTGCTGCAGAAATTTACGACCTATTGGGAAGTCTGGTGCGAGCAGGTTGTTGCCGGCAGCACCGAGCTTATCGATGCCTACGGCATCGATGTACCTGCGGAAGTCGAACAACATGACCTCAGTAAAATCTACGCACTGACGGGCTGGAAGCCGGCCATCGGATTTCCGGAGTTTTTGACAGATCTTCAGCAACGCCATCGGCGCGGCGAGGATGTCCGTAACCTCTGGGCACCGGGACGGATTCCCGAAGCATCCTAAACACACAACCCCGTTCATAACGTTTTGGAGACATCCCCGATGAACCCTTGGATCGCAGTAGCTCTCGCACTCTCACTCATCGCTCCACCTAAGCCCGCTAAACATGAACAATGGGATGCGGAAATCGCTAAGCTCGAAGCCAAAGCCGCAAAACGTCCTGACCTTCACGGGGGCGTTGTCTTCACCGGCAGCTCCAGCATCAAAAACTGGAAAACTCTCTCCAAAGACTTCAACGGAATCCCCGTCATCAATATGGGCTTTGGAGGTTCCGAGCTCGCAGATGCTGTCTTTTATATCGACCGTGTCGCCTTGCAATATAAGCCACGGGTTGTGGTTCTCTATTCCGGCGAAAATGACATCAATGCCAAAGTCCCTGT
>CAIRTT010000502.1 GCA_903881535.1 uncultured Armatimonadota bacterium | reverse complement strand
GGCAGGAATCCGCGTGGCGCAAAGGGAACGGTGAAAAGCATTACTGATGACTTACAGGACCGCTAAGCAATGAAATCAATGTTCTCACAACCGCAACCTCAAGCAGGCGGTACCGCCAATGGGCTAGTCGCTGGCGCCGCGATGCGCATCACGACTCCCAATCCACTCCTGCCGGTGTCTGGAGGGTTAGGACCAACCGCCCCAGTAAAGGGCAAACGAGGAGAAATCGGCGTTCGTGTTCTCTATCTCAAGCAGGGGACAACAGGGCTTGCGTTCGTCGGTATTGATGCCCTTGGCTTCCCAGCAGTGCTCGGCGATCGCATCCGTGCAAAGGTTACGCGCATCCCCGGTGACAATATCCTAATTGGTGCGACACACACCCACTCAGCACCTGATTACTACGCATTCCCGGATGGTAAAGGTGGCTACTCCGGTGACCTTAAGTGGCTGGATAAGGTCTGTGCTCTGGCCGCAGATGCCATTAACGAAGCCATCGATAAGGCAAAACCGGCGACGCTCAAGGTGCATCATGAAGATGCCCAGGGACGCATCGCCTATAACTACTACGCACCAGATCTCTATGACCGTCGGATGGCGGTGATGCAGGCGATAGGCAAGGATGGCAAGGCGATCGGGACATTGGTCAACTATGCGATTCATCCAGAAGTGCTTGGAAATAGCGTTGGGTTACTGAGCGCGGATTGTATTTCCCCGATGTACGACGCGATCGAAGCTGCAGCCGGCGGCGTTGCTGTGTTTATGAACAGTGCTCAGGGCGGGATGGTTACCGCAGACAACCGGCTACTCGATAAGCCAAAGGATCCGGTGCGTGGCTACTGGGAAGATGCGCGGACGTGGGAAGAGTGTCTGCGTATCGGCAAGCTGATGGCATCCGAGGCACTTCGCATCATCGCCAAGGCAAAGGTTCAAGATGCCCCTAAGCTCTTCATCAAGACCGAGAACGTTGTGTTTCCTGTTGACTCCGCGCTTCTCTGGGCAGTCGTTCAGGCAAGCCCATTGAAGTACCCAACGCTTCCCGGTAAGAAGATCGCGACGCGGGTCAGTGTGATAAACGTCGGGGATGCACAGCTGGTGACGGCGCCGGGAGAGGCATTGCCGAACATCGGGATGTATATCAAGCGCAAAATGAAGGGCAAAACCAATATGGTGCTTGGCCTGACGCAGGATGCATTTGGTTATATTTTGACGAGCGTAGACTTTGGCAGCTTCCGTCGCTATGACTATGTTTCCGAGACATCCCTTGGGGAGAACACCGGAGAGATTTTGATTGCCGCGTGGCGGCGTCTGATTGATGGTGCGCCAACACCGATGAAGTAGTTGGGCTGCATCCGTTGGAGATGGCTGATATTCGGTAATTTTTTGTAGCAGGATGCACATCTGCTTGGTTTCAGGCAACACAGCCTGCTGGATTCTGGTATATGCAGTTTGACAGGAGCATTGCACGATGAAGTCAAAGCTTGTGGTTTTACTTGTTGGGACACTGCCGATTGGTTGGGCGGCGATGAGTGCTGCCCCCCCGGCGCCGCGGCGCGCTGCGGTAGCCACAAAGCCAATCGCCGCCGCACCGCTCCTTAAGGCGAGCTGTGTCCCCTGTCACAATGCATCCGACCCAAAGGGTGGGCTTGATCTCACATCCCTGAAGCACGACTTCAAAAACCCAGATAACTACGCCACCTGGGTCCGCATCCATGACCGGACACGAAATGGCGAAATGCCACCCAAAGGCACGCTGAAAGTTTCTCCTGACCAACGGGCAAAGCTTGTCGCCGGAATTGCAGCATCGCTGACCGCCTACGATGACATCCGAACGCGGACGCAGGGACGCTCCACGTGGCGCCGGATGAACCGTGAGGAATACGAGAACACCGTCCGGGACATCCTTGGAGCACCGTGGCTGCAAATCAAGGAAATGCTCCCCGAGGATGGCATCCGAAACCGCTCCAATAAAGTCGGTGAGGCTCTCGATGTCTCCCACGTGCAAATGTCCCGCTACCTTGTGGCGGCAGAGTATGCGCTTCGTGAGACCATGGTCCCGCGCGCAGAAGCCCCAAAGGTCATCAAGCGCAAATACTACGCACGTCAACAAGGCTCTTTTACAGGTCCAGCTGATATTGGACAGTTCAATGGCGCCTTTGAGCGCGCTACATGGCCGATGCTGGGAAACACGCCCGACCGCGCGGCGCAGGAGGGCAAGGCCCCGATGACGGTTGGGGACAAGGACCCAGCCCGTCGTGAGGAAGAAGCTATCGGGTACGTCTGCGGCGCTTATGAACCGATTGAGCCGCGCTTCGATCAATTTAGTGCTCCTCAGGCCGGCAAGTACAAAATCAAAATCAGTGGCTACTCGTTCTGGACGACTCCTGAGAGTGAAAAATGGTGGTGGCGCCCGCATCGTGACAAGGCAGAGCTTGGCCGAACCGTTGAGCCAATCACCGTCTATGCGGAGGCGTATCCACGCCAGCTGCGCAGAATCGATACGTTCGATCTCGTACCGGAAAAAAGTGCGAAGGATAACACACCGCACGAGATGACCGTTTGGCTGCGAAAAGGTGAGTCGATACGCCCTGACCCTGCGCGCTTCTTCCGCTCTCGGCCGCCCTATCCTTGGCGTAACCCGCATGCAACCCAGGATGGCCAGCCGGCAGTGGCATTTCGCTGGATGGAAGTGGAAGGGCCAATCGTCGAGACCTTCCCGACGCCGGGTCATCAGCTGTTGTTCGGCGCATTGCCACTCAAAAATGTCGGAAAAGGTGCTGTCGAAGCAACTCCATTTGATGCGACGCAGGATAGTCGTCATTTGCTTCGTCAGTTCATGAAGCGCGCTTGGCGCCGTCCGGTCACCGATACCGACATCGAGCCGTATGTCCGCCTTGCGGCAAAGTCGATGGAAGCTGGTCTCACATTCACCGATGCACAGCTCACGGCCTATTCGGCAGTGCTTTGCGCTCCTGCATTTGTGACGCTTGAGGAGAAGCCTGGCGCACTGGATGCACCGGCACTGGCAAACAGACTTTCCTATTTCCTGTGGAACAGCGAACCGGATGCAAGTCTTCGCAAGCTTGCCGTCAATAAGACCATTTCCAAGTCGGGCGTACTAGCAAACGAGGCAGATCGGCTCTTATCTGATCCGAAGTCCAAGCAGTTTGTGGATGCTTTCCTCGATTACTGGCTGGATCTCCGAAAGGCTGGAATCGTCTCGCCGGATGAAATCTTGTATGTCGACTACTACCTGGATGACCTCCTTGTTGAGTCGGCCGTGGATGAAGCCCGCATTTGTTTTTCAGACATGATCACGCGAAACCGGCCAGCCCGTGAGCTGGTTCAGGCTGACTATGTGCATATCAACGGGCGGCTGGCGACGTTGTATGGCATCCCGGATGTCCACGGTGCCGCATTCCGCCGAGTGCAGCTTCCAAAGGATTCTATGCGTGGTGGCTTTTTGACGATGGCGGGTGTGCTCAAGGTGACGGCTAACGGTACGACGACATCTCCGATTGTACGCGGGGCGTGGGTGACCGAGCGGATTATGGGCCTCCCCGTACCGCCGCCTCCTAAGGCTGTCCCGGCAGTAGAGCCCGATATCCGCGGAGCGACTACGATTCGGCAACAGCTGGCAAAACATACATCGGAGCCCGCCTGCCGTGACTGTCACGTCAAGATTGATCCCCCTGGGTTTGCCCTCGAAGCCTTTGATGTCTTTGGAGGCCTTCGTGAGAACTACCGGGCGCTCGGTCCCGGGACGCCGCTGAAGGGGTATGGCCCAAATGGCCAGCCATTTTCATTCCATGCCGGGATGAAAATCGATCCGAGTGGTGTGTTGTTGGATGGACGTAAATTCGCCGATATCCGAGAATTGAAGGCGCGGCTTGCAACCAATGACCGTCAGCTCGCGCGAAACTTGGTGAATCAGCTGGTGGTGTTCGCGACGGGAGCGCCAGTACGCTTCGGCGACCGTGATGAAGTCGAGTCAATTCTTGACCGGGCAAAAGCAACGAATTATGGAGTAAAATCGCTCATCTACGGTCTGATTCAAAGTCGATTATTCCGAAATAAGTAGTATCTGCACGGTTGTCTCCTAAGTGGGTGCGGCAAGTGGCAACCGTTATCTGGTGGGCAAGCTGCCCGAAGTGTTTCGTTGGTTCCGATGAAAGTTGTGAACGTCTATGAAAACAGTCAATATTATTACAAACCGCGCGATGTCAAGGAAGACATTGCTGCAAGGTGCTGGAGTTCTTTTGGGGCTTCCTTTGCTGGATGCGATGAGCCCGGCAATCGCCTTCGATAAGTCGGCGGAGAAGAACCCTCCAAAGCGCTTCATCGGCATCTGTAACAACCTCGGCTTACTGCCTGAGTATTTCTTCCCAGATGCTGCATCCACGGGACGGGGCTACAAGCTCTCTCCGTACCTCGAGCACATGGCGCATGTGCGGGATGATTTTTCGGTGATGAATGGCGTTTGGCACCCGGATGTCGATGCGGGCCACCCGGCGGACATCTGCTTTTTGACGGCAGCGCCGCACCCAAGTAGCGGTGGCTTCCGCAATACGATTTCGCTGGATCAGTACATGGCGGAGCGCATCGGGCATCAGACACGCTTCCCAAGCCTGACGCTTGGCGTGAATGTCTCGCGTGGCTCGACTAGCCTTTCGTGGACGGCGGGTGGGGTGATGATTCCCTGCGATGTGCTTCCAAGTGTTGTTTTCCAAAAGCTGTTCCTGGGTGGCTCACCTGAAGAACGTAAGGAGCAGGCGCGGCGTTTGGCCCTCGGACAGAGCATCATGGACACCGTCGCCGTTGAAACCAAGCGTCTTCAGCGCGAGGTTGGAACGCGTGACCGTGAGCGCCTCGACCAATACCTAACCGGTGTGCGGGATCTTGAAAAGCGGATGCTGCAGAGTGCGGCTTGGGAAAACAAGCCGCGTCCTGTTGCGAAAGACAAAATGCCGCTTGATCCAAAGGATCCTAAGGAGTACATGGATAAGGTTCGTCTGATGTACGACATGGCCCGGATGGCATTTGAGACGGACTCCACCCGGAATATCACCTTGATGCTCGACAGCGTTAACTCACCTGCGATTCAGGTCGCTGGTCATGCTGTCTCGGATGGTTACCATAATCTTTCGCACCATGGGCGTAACAAAGAGAAGATGGGTGATCTTGAGCGGATTGATCGTGAGCACATGAAGCTTTTGGGCAATCTGATCGCTGACCTCAAAGGACGTAAAGAAGACAGCGGGACGTTGCTTGACCACACGATGGTGCTCTACGGAAGCAATATGGGAAATGCGAACACCCACGTCACCACCAACCTTCCGGTCATCTTTGCAGGTGGCGGCTTCAAACATGGTCAACACATGGTCTTTGACCGTGAGCGCAACTATCCGCTACCAAACCTGTTCGTCAATGTCCTGCAGCGGATGGGAATTGAGTCCGACAAGTTTGCAACGAGCACAGGCACGTTCCGGGGGCTTGAGCTGGCGTAGTTCATTGCGGATGTCGGTTATAAGTGAGCCCTCCGGGAAACCGGGGGGCTTTTTGTTTTTTAGATGCCAAAAGGTCATCCGTCAAAAATGATGATGCCGATCAGACACTGTGAAACATCCCGCTCATTCAAAAACAACACACAAAAAAAGCCCCCCAGAAACTGGGGAGCAGCTCAAAAACCAATCTTCACTACAAGCGTGTCATGGTCAGTACGGCGGAGCGTGTCGTTCCCAGTCCCGTTGCCGTGATTGTCGCGGTGCGCGTGCATCCTGCTCATTCAAAAAGAAAACAAAAAAAGCCCCCCAGAAACTGGGGAGCAGCTCAAAAACCAAATTTGACTACAAGCGTGTCATCGTCAGTACGGCGGTTCGCGTCGTTCCAAGCCCGACCGCAGTGATCGTCGCGGTGCGGGTCTGGTTTGTCGTCGTCGTTGTGATCGTAAACGTCGCCGATGTAGCCCCTGCTGGGATCGTCACCGATGCTTGAACACTGGCGCGTGTGGCATTGCTGGAACGAAGCGTAACCGTTGTTGCGGTTGCAGCCGCATGGCTAAGCGTTACGCTACCCGTAGAGCTGACTCCACCACGCACGGATGTTGGATTCAAGCTCAGTGCACTAAACGTAACTGGCGCGGTGTTGATAGTCAATGTTGCCGTCTTGGTTACGATTCCAGCTGTCGCTGTAATTGTTGCCGATGTCGCAGCGTTGACTGCAGCTGTCGTGACCGTAAACGTCGCCGTCGATGCACCAGCGGCAACAGTTACCGTTGCAGGTACCTTTGCGTCGACACTGTCGCTTCCCAATGACACCACGATTCCACCAGTCGGAGCCGGCGATCCAAGCGTAACGGTTCCGGTTGCGTTTGTGCCACCATTGACAGCTGTTGGATTCACCGAAACTGCAGTCAGAACACCGGCTGGAACCGATATCGACTTAGCGACTTCCGTATTTCCAGCAACATCCACGCTCCAGTAGGTGATTGTGTGCGTGCCCCCATCCAGGGTGATACCGCCGTTGTATGTCTCCTGAGCACCGCCATCCACGGTGTAATAGGTTGCAGCAACGCCAGATCCCGTCTCGCTCACAGACAGCGTAATCAACGTGCTGTCCGCACTGACTGTAGCGCGAGTCACAGGAAGCGTGCGGTCAATCTTAATGGTTTCTGACTGTGCGGCACTCGCATTTCCAGAGTTATCTGTAGCCAAATAACTTACCGTTCGGATGCCATCTGTTGTGTAGGAAACAGTTGCGGTCGCTCCTGTGACCGTCGTTGTGGCTGCGCCGACGGTGTAGCGGATATCGCGAACTCCGCTTCCACCAACTTCATCCGTCGCAGTGATCGTCAGGGTTACTGCTGCATTGTTCCATCCAAGTGCATCAGCTGGAATGGACCGGAATGCTGTGGCAACCGGTGGAACCAACTCGACAACGGTGCTCAATAATGCTTTATAAGCACTGACCGTGCCACCTGTAACGGTCTTGCCACTGAGACTTGCCAGAGGCTTGACTGTATTTAGGATGGCAGCCTTGACCTGGGCAACCGTCCAGCCCGGCATCCGGCCACGGAGCAGCGCAGCGACGCCGGTTACGTGGGGAGCTGCCATCGATGTTCCACTCAGCGATGCATACCCAGTCGAACCGGCCACCGTTGTGGAGTAGGTGCTGACAATCGCATTTCCAGGAGCGCCAACATGAACGCTCGTCTGGCCATAGTTGGAGAAGGAAGCCAATGTGCCCGTGGATGTCGTCGCTGCAACGTTAATCTGGTTTGCTAGATTGTAGGATGCCGGATAGCTTTTGAGGAGGCCATCGATGTTCAATGTACTATTGCCTGCGGCTGCAACAAAGAGGTGATCGGCAGCTCCTGCATTCAAGATGGCCGTGCGAAGCGCTGCGGATGACCCGCCGCCGCCCCAGGAGTTATTAGACAGCTTGATGCCATTTAAACGACAATAGTCGACTGCCAAAATGGCATTTGCCGTAGAACCGCTTCCGGTGTCATCCAAAAACTTCAACGGGACAATCTTTGCGCCCCAAACAACGCCCGCTACTCCAACACCATTATTGCCCTTGCCGGCAATCGTGCCCGCGACGTGCGTTCCGTGCCCATCACCATCCTGTGGGTTGTTATCCCCATTGACAAACTTTGTTCCCAGACCCGTACCTGTAAAGTCCCAGCCGCTGACATCATCGATGTAGCCATTGCCATCGTTGTCGATGCCATCGTTTGCGATTTCACCCGGGTTGACCCAGATGTTGCC
>CAIRTT010000501.1 GCA_903881535.1 uncultured Armatimonadota bacterium | reverse complement strand
TTGTCACGCCGGCCATGGTAGGTGGTGCGTGGCAGTCCCGGGTTATTACAAACAAAAATACCTGGACAGCAAGATTTCCAAAGATTGGCCCTGGGAGAGATACCTACGAAAAGGAGCAGTTGGAGGATTTTTCAACTCGAGCAGGAAAATGCCAAGAACTACCAAAAAAAATAACCAAGGGGCAAATTGCAAGGTGAAGTGGTTCTTTCGTTCGTACGATGCTACGACCATCAATGGAGAACACGTCTATGCCGCTCTCTTTACCAAGTGCCCTGTTCGACGCGGCACAGAATTTCTCTGGGACTACAATTGGCTATAATCAGTCGCCATGAAATTGGCGCGGCATTGCCGGGACCGTGTGCGTGGAGTCCTCCGCAGCCTTGAGTAAATAGCATTCTTCCGTTTGTTCACCATACAGTATCACGGATACGGAAGGTGTGGGCGGAAAAGGCAGCTCCGGCTGCGGACCAGCAGCACAAAGAAAACGTTTAGGTCAAATATTCGGGACCTCGCCGCGCAGCGCCGCCCCCCATCCCCGCCCGCTCGGCGCCCGCGGGAGCGCGGCGCGCAGCCGCCGCCATGCCCGAGCCGAGCCGGTGCGAGCGGGGGCGCGTGGGCCGGCGCAGGCGCGCGGGCCGGCGCCGGAGATTAAACGTTACTTTCTTCGTCCATCCTTTTGTCATGGCGTGTTGAACCGCCGTGTTCTCTATGTGGCGTGCACGGATTCAATTTACCCTGCAGAGCACATATGGGAACTGGAACTCAGACCTATGAACATCAGAGGACTAAACACTCGGCCAAGAGGCCATTTTCGACATCTTCCGGCACACCCGGTGTTTAACCGTCATATCGATTACATTGATCTGACGATCCTCCTGTGGATGGATGGATGTCCCGCATCGGCCGACCGGCTGCTGCGCATCATCGTCCATGCGTGCCATAACATCAGAGTTATGGGAAGATGAGTTTACTCCGCACGGCCCCGTAATAAACGGTCCAGCAAACGCACCGGTTCGATCCCACACGGGATTCTAACGGTACTTTCGCTTCCCTTGACTCTGCCAAACTGCCTCACTGATCCGAGTCCCGGGTCCATGACTCCCATGACTCCGTTGAGCACAAGGCGGGACTTCCATACTGCCCGTACGGTTAAACACCCGGCACCACCCCTACACCCCCGGTCCCCGGCCCACACCCTCCCACGAAACGCCACAATCACCATTGCCGATTCAGCCACTGACACTGGCACCTGGCAGCGCGACAATGGTGACAGGACTGCCGGCAACCCGGACCAGCCTTGTGTTGCCGCAAGGCGAGGCCTCGTCAAGGCACCGCGGGCCGGATCGGACGGCCGAACTAATCCACTACACCATCGGCTACTCTACACCGACTCTCGGAGTTGGGCCGCAACTCACACGCGCACCGCCGGGACGGATCGTGTCCTCAGCACCCGGGCGGAGCCGCATATCTCGGAGCGGAGATTTGCAGACGCTACCATGGTCACGTGGGGGGCATGCTCATGTACGCAGGGTCACGGAGCAACCGTCTCGGATGGCGCACTCTGAGAAGGCCCCCGTGCTTTGGAACTGCGGTCGGCCTATGCGCTCCGAGTCAACGGCTGGACAGCACGGTCCCGGGCCAATTTCATGGCCCGGGCAATCCGACGCATCTACTGAACTTGAATTCCTAGTCGGCTGGACCGTGTCGGCAGAGGAACCCCGAATCAGAAGCAGGCATGTGACAGCATCGCTGTTCGCCGCATGGGCAACAGGAGCGGCTCTAGGTTCTAAGACTGATGCAATGCTCAGGATCCAGTTGTGCAGAGTCAGCCATGATCGCTACAAACTTCAAATCAGAGAAATGTACAGGGGTCCGGGCCGAGGTCGCTGATGCTGACACTTGGGCTCGCGGCCCCGCCTCCGCCGCCGTCGCCGCCGCAGCCGCCGCAGCATGGTCGGGGACGCGCAGCAGCGGCAGCGGCGGTGGGACCCGCTCGCAGTCGCGGATGCTGGCACTGGGGAGGCAGCGCCGGCGGGGCGGGGCCGCCTCCGCCGCCGTTGCCGCAGCCGCTGCAGTCGCCAACGGTGGCCGGGGTAGCGCGGCCGCGGTGGAAGCGGTGGTTGGGCCTCGCCGCATCCTCCTTCATCACCTGCGGACCCGGGGGAGTCGGTCAGCCCGGCAACGTGCTCAGCGGATGACTCTTGCCCTCAGCTTGGTGGGAGGGGTAATGATGCACCTCAGTCAAAGGTATAAGCCGCGCCTTGACCGGACAGGCCCGCTCCTGCCCTCCAATCGTACTTCCACATTAGCCACTCGCCCTCCGAAATATCCCGGTTTGCCCTGAGCAAAAACCACACGCGTCCAGCCTCGTCCTTCCACGCTGAATGGCGATCAAGGGTGCAATTGACATCAGGGCCATCGCCATCCCGCCCGTTCATAAACGGCCCCGCCACGTTGTTGTCTATGAACCACACAACAGGGCGCTCGGCATTTGGTGCAGCATCACAGATAAAAACATCTTCGGGTATGTTGGCCGCGCTTCGTACGGTGACCATGAACCGAGAAGCGTAGACGCTGCGCAACCTCCCAGTATCAACACCGGGAATAAACTCTCCCCCGTACACAGCTGCAACCCAGCCCTTTCGCAGGAAACGGCGGAGCTTGACACCCGTGCCCATGTCCGGCTGCGGCATCAGGTCGACGGGAGGAAGCGTCACCCCTTTCAGGCCAGGGTGGGTACGGAAGGGCACTGGCAAGCTCTCCACGGGCCCACCAGCCATGGCTATGCCCTGTCCATCCACGAGCGCGAGCGAGTGCTGGGGTGAGAAGAACGGAAGGGTGTTGGCAGGATGCAGCATGGCATTTTGTGCTCCCATGCGCGCCTTCGGATCGGGGTTCAGCACGGCAGCAAGGAGGCTGGAGACCCGCTCGACCGTGATGTGCTGTGTCATCTGATCGCGGGCGCGGGGATCGACAGCATCCAGCATCAAGCGTTTAATGCCTTCAGGACCTTCCCTGGCTGCCCGGCATGCGCTCCTATCCCAATCTTCCAGGCTTTGCTTGCGACGGGTGTAGCTCAACAGTTTAGACACGGTTCTGCCGAGTGCAAACATGTCATAGGGATAGGCCTCATCCGGTTCAATACGCTGCGGCCCCTTGCCGAGGCGGAATGCCTGATCTGCGTACCCCATGGTTGCGCCTCCGATACGGCCCAAGCCCCTTCCCTTTTCGGTGAGGGCCACACAATAGTCGCTTACTTTCTGGTTTGAAATCACAAGGAGGCAGGAGCTGGGGTCACGTGTCCCCTGAAGCTTGCGGCCTTGCGCTTTCTCAGGCGGCACAATTTGGCCCTCTGGAAGATTCTGACTCAGATGGACAGGCAAGGAGTTGGCTCGTCTCTCGTTGTCCCTCGGTAATGGCAACACGATTGCGCTTCCCAAATCCCAAACCGCCAGCCGATTGTTCCACCTTCGACCCACGTTGGCTGGCTTGAAGTCCATCACAGCCAGCCCTGCCGTCTGTCGCAGCTCATGCGCAAGCTGAAACATGGGACGAAGCACCATATATTGAAAGCTCTCATCCAGCACACCATTCTGGCGCCATTCTTCACCGTAGCGCTTGATCACGTCGCCAAAACACTCGTCAATGAGCTCGACGCACTCGAACACCATACATTGTCCAGCCTCGTCTGGTGGGGTGTGCCCGAAGAAACACCGCCCTGCTTTGCGGCTGTCCCAAACGTAGACGGGCGCTGGGATGATGTCGCCAAACTCCTTGTGCTGCAGCCGCGTCTCCAGCAGCGTCGTGTTCATGGCCTCGCGCGCCAATGAGCAGTTCCTGACATGGTCGGCTGACACTCCTTCTCTCGACAGCTTCAATGCAACCCTTGTCCCCTTGGGTACAAACGCATTGATCGTCTGTTCGGCGGTGGCAGAGATCACGATGGAGAATGCACCCGCGCCCACCACGGAGTGCAGTGTCAATCCCTTCCTCTGGTGTTCCTCCAGGATCTTGAGAGCATGGGTCCCCATGCGCTCCTGCAGAGGCAGGTCCGCCGCGCGCATCTGAGCCAGCAGCTCTTTCCGTTTGGTTGCTTCAGGACCGGCTTCTGCAGCAGCGACAGCTTCATACTCAGGACTGGCAGCAAAGAGCTGAACTGGCGGGAGCCCCTGTGTCACGTCGATGTCCTGAAGCTTCTTGTAGTCACGGCCTGCATTGACAAACATGGTGACGCCCTCTTCAAGCACTTGCAGCACCTGCCTGGCCAGCAATGCTTCTTCAACTCGTTTCGCCCATGCTTGGCGGACATACTTTTGCATGGCGCGCTGCAGCGGTCGGTTCTGAGCAAATCGCACGGCGAGTGCCGGAAACTCAGCGCAGCTAGGGGCAACTAACTGATCAAACAGTCCAAGGTCAGCAGCCAGCTCCGCGGCAACTCGCGTCTGAAAGCCTTCGTCGCAGCTCCACGACAAGACTACCGCTCCATTCCCAAACGCGTCGCCCGCGGACGTGTGGAGGCCGATGGGCTTCACCGAGTCAAGACAGGCCCCGGCGCCATTCTCAACCGTCGCTTGAATCAAGCCGCAGAAGTGGGTCTTGCTTTGAAACGGTCGCCAGAGGACCCGATGAGGATTGAAGTTGGGCTTCACCGTGGCAATGTATTTCCTGATCCAATGCTTTATTCTTCTGCGCATGCCATGGGGCTTGCTGAGCAGGAGCAGGCACGAGCCTTCGACACGGCTCACAATCTCGAGCCACATGATCAAGATTTCTTCGACGAGTCTGTTCGTCGATGCAGGAAAGAAATATATGAAGTGATCATCAGACGAAGGGAGATTGAAATGCTTTCGGGTCCAGGTGCGGCTGTGGTTCGGATGGCTCAAGTGGCCTTGGCTCGGCTGGTAGCAAGAAACTACAGCCACACGCTCTCTGAGTGCCGCCGACTCCAACTTCTGACGTGAAGAGAGCGCATGTGATCCCACTATCGTCCAGTGCACGGCCTCTGGCATGTACATAAGGGGGGCAGCAAACCCTAGCCAGTTGAACACAGCCACAGGAGACGGCCCACGTCCCAGGGCGGCAATGACCTCGGCGATGTGGCCGTGTGTCCATCCCGTAAGTGTTACCAGTACGTGCAGGTTTGTCTCGTCGAACATGGAGTACTTTGTCCTGGGAGTCATCGTCTCGTCAAACAGTACCAGCCGACCCTCGAAAAGATTGGCAATGGCGCTTGCGGTAGGGTGGGTGTCATCGACCGGGCCGTCTGCGAAAAGGAAAAATTCATAGCGCTCCGCAGCTTTGCATGTGCGCCAATACTCCAACACTGGGTGCACTAGGTCAGCTGTGGGGCTGTTCATCACAACGTCAGACCCAAAGATTCCAACCCTGAGGACGGCTGGACGCTCGGAGGCTAAGACCCGAGCCTCTTGCAACACCAATTTCTCGCTCTTCCTCAGAGCATCCTCGGCCTGCGCCCGACAGACTTTTGCAAGAAGGTAGGTGCTCGCCATGGGATGTCCGCCCGTATAGTAAAGCAGATGGAAGGGATCCACAGAGGGAACGACCGAGGACCGCAACTGAGCCACCACCAGTTCCAAGAAGGGGGGCAAATACTCAGCAAAAACATCCCTGTGGCCGTTGAAAAAGAGATCGTAGAGCAAGTCGCCCAGTTCGTCGGCAGGCAATTTACTAGTAGTTTTCTGAAGCTGGTCGCGTGTGAGTTCTGCCCAATTTGTCTGCTGGACGCTACGACCGCCGAGGATCTTATGGAAGAGCCCTTTGCAAACAGCTCCCCTGCCCGCCTCGTACACCTCCGACCCAACGCAGATCGGGCAAAGCAGCGTGATCACACCAGAGGCTCCGCCATGCACGGGGGCTTCGTCTGATGAACGTTTCACTGCCCGACGCAGCCGCTCAGACTGGGCCACAGCCGCACACCGCGGGCAGAACCGACAGTGGCACTCTGGGCACCACGATTGGATATCCAACGGTTGGAAATCCAATCTGCATGTGGAGCAGAAGTGGACTTGGCGTGGACGCACCGCAGCCGTTGTTCCCTTGCGCTCCTCCCGGCACGCGTCGCACTGATACGAGATGGCGTTTCCATCTGTACTTTTCAAACCATAGCATGGCTTGCAGCACATTGCACCGCAGTTGCAGACGAGGCGCATGCGCTGAGCTTTGCACTCCGTGGCACATTTTTCACACCGATTGCGCATATGCTGGAACGCACTAAAGTCCGAAACTCGAGCTGGCTGCACTGATTTCTGGTGTCGGGCAGCGGTGAGCATCGACGGCGGTGAGCATGATTTCTGGTGTCGGGCAGCGGAGAGCATTGACGGCGCGGCCGCAGCTGCGCCCAGTGATGTAGGGATCTTCTGCCGCTGTCCGTTCCTATCGCTGGGGCGCAAGTTTCGGCTGACAGTGACTTGGAACTCTGCGTCGAGGAAATAGGAACGCATGCTGACGGGAAGCTGATCGTGAAACAGGGGAATGAAACGCATCTGTATCCACTCCACCAGCTGGGCCA
>CAIRTT010000500.1 GCA_903881535.1 uncultured Armatimonadota bacterium | reverse complement strand
GATTCCAAACGAAAAGGGTGTTGAGCTCTGGGAGGCGTTCCGGGCGGCTTACTTTACTGATTTGGATGCTGCGACGATTGCGTACATCGATGCCAATATAGCGTTCCTGGCATCCCTGCGCGTGATCTATTCGATTACGTTTTTGCCTGCGCTGCGTGACAGCCTGTGTTTGATGATGACGGACATTTTGCTGCCACGCATGTCGCGGGACTAGGTTTTAGTTATCGTCGCAGTCGCTTCGTAGAACTTTGATGTCCTTTTGGATGCGCGGTTGGACTTCATAGGTGGTGTCGAACTGACCACTGAAACCTGTGATGCTGACTGTTTGTCCGAGGGACATTTGGCTTAGGTCGAGGTTGCAGCTGGTGCTGATAAAGACTTGGATTTCGCCCGAGCCGTCGTTTACGTAGAACTTGTAGCCGTATGGGAGATCGCTGGCAACCGCCTGTGAGACTACACCGCGGATGATTACGAGGCGCCCTTCCGATGCTTCATTCACGCGTCCGGTTGCGATGCGTTGTGGTGTGACCTTGTCATCATCACGCTTAATCAGAACGCTTCTGCCACTACTAGGTGTGACAATTGTCAGTCCATAGCTCTGACCAAGGACACCGGTGACTTCGGCGGTGTCGCCAAGCTTTAGGCGGTGATTGGTCTGGGTGCTGATGTAAATCCCGCCGGTTTTGTCTTGAATGGCAAAGCCTTGGTCGTAGGTGCTCGATACAAATGCTCCGGATGGCACGGTTACAGTTCCCTTAATGGTGGTGGTGCTACCGGATGTGAGAGCGCGTGCATCCCGGATGGCAGTTTCATGAAGTACGGAGCTGATTCCAGGCACGGCTGCTACGAGTGCGATAGCCGCGACAATCACTGGAGTTTTGAAAAAGTTATTCATTACGAGGCGACCTATCCAAGTGTGTTTCTTGCCCGGACGTTACCACACCGGAATGTTCTGTGTCGTCGCGTGTACGAATCCCAGTAGTTGTACTGGGTGATGCTGATTGTAGCTGTAGTCAATGGGTCTGGTATTCCGTTTTGTCCAGTGTCTCGATGATGTTATGTGTTGAGAGCAGCCAGGGCGCCACTTGTACTGTCATAACGAATTTGATTGTGCCGCTCCCAGTATCGTCACATCCCAAGGGCTATGTATTATTTGAGCCAAGTGTAGCGGTGGCCAAGCATGGTGATCTGTCCAGTTTCGAGACCACAGAGCCAGCCGGGGACATCATCGGGATCTTGGGGCTGGTTCAGTGGGCCCATGCGAATGCGAGACAGCCTTTTGCCTCAATGGATTGGCTTGAGTCGATGACATCCTCGATGCTTTGAAACTGTTGGATGTCGGCTAACCGTGCATTGCGTAGGACGATGAGATCCAAAATGTCAGGTGTGTAGACAGGGCCGTAGGTCTCTAGAAAGTCACGATAAGACGCTGGGAGGAGCACATTCAGCATCGATGCGATTTGCTCAATGGCTGTCGACGATACTGCTTGTGTCATCTCTCCGCGCTGGAAGCGCTCAATGAAGTGTCGATGGAGTAGTTGGCGTACCGTCATGAGCATTTATGGCTTG
>CAIRTT010000499.1 GCA_903881535.1 uncultured Armatimonadota bacterium | reverse complement strand
TGCATATCCGCTACAAGGAAACCGAGGCGCAAATGACCGACCGGATGTGCACGGCCATCGCACATCCAAAAACGCGGATTCTGGGCCACCCGACGGGGCGCCTCCTCGGTCGACGGGAAGGCTATGCGGTGGACATGAACGCCATCATCGATGCCGCAGTCAAACACAATGTCGCGATTGAGATCAATGCAGGTCCGGAGCGGATGGATCTTTGCGATGTATGGGTCCGTAGGGGTGCGGCAAAGGGCGCAAAGTTCAGTATCAATGCGGATGCACACTCAATCAATCACTTTGACTGGCTGCCGTACGGTCTTGCAATGGCCCGGCGCGCGGGCCTTACCAAGGAGCAGGTCGTGAACTGCTGGGAGCCCGGCAAGCTCGTCGCCTGGCTGCTACGGATTTAGCACGCGATGCTCAATAAAGAACGCCTCTGGCCAGCGGACATCCAAACAGCTGATGTACGCATCCGACTCGCGGATCCTAAAACTGATGCACTTGCATTGTTTGCTGCAGCCCACGGGGTTGACTGTGATGCTCAGATTTGGCGCTGGATGCATTGGGGGCCATTCCCCGATGTCCATGCATTTCAAGCGTGGATGCAGGTCGCCGTCGATCACCCGATGAACATCGCGTTGACGATTGACATCCCGAAAGGGGATGCGTGGGTACCCGCGGGCCAGCTCCGCATCATGGAGATATCTGATAGTGACAAGCGCTGCGAGCTTGGGACGATTTGGTACATCCCGGATGTTCAGGGCCAAGGCATATCAAGGCGCGTGACCGGAGTGATGCTCACGCACATCTTCGAAAATCTGCAGTTCCGGCGCATCGAGTGGAAATGCCACCATAAGAATCTCCGCAGCGTGGCTGCCGCGAAGAGCTACGGCTTTACCTACGAGGGGACATTCCGGCAACATATGGTCGTCAAGGGCCAGAATCGGGACACGGTGTGGTTCTCGATGCTGGATTCTGAGTGGCCGGATATCCGCGCTGACCGCTACAAAGGCATCCTCGACTAACTAAGGCTTTAAGCGCTTCAGGATGGCATCCGCGTAGAGTTCACCAAGCGCAACCGTTCCCGCGGCTCCAAAGTGCACCTTGCCATGCGGGATGGCTGCGGTCGGCAGAACGGTTGTGTTCTTGTCACTCTCACTCAGCTTTGCCAGCTGCGCATTCATCTCATCGATGTGGACCCATGGGCTCTTTGGGTGTTGCTCGGAGCAAACAAAGGACAGGTTCGGGGCGTTACAGGTCACGCGAATGGATGTTGCCAGCTGCTGTAGGCGTGCAGCATAGTCGCGGATGTACGGGCTGTAGTAGGTGTCATTCTCGCCTGCATGCCAGCAAATTCCAACCGGAACGACGGTATAGCCACGCTTTGTCAGGTCATTCACAGCTGCGGTAACAAATGCGAGCAGCTGTTGATGGACATTCCGCTCAGCCTCGGGGCTACCCGGTAGCCAGTCTGCGATCTGTGCGCCGCTGTGGGTGAACTTGAGAATCGCGATGCCATCTGTCATGGGAATGCTTTCCCTGAGCCGCTTACCAAAGGAAAGCTCGGGGCCAAAGGTCCCAAGGGTGCTTACCGGGGCGAGAGCCTCCCAGGTATTTGATGTCTGAACGCCACCCCCGATGGAATAACGGAACAGAATTCTCTCATTGGGCATTGCCAGCGAACCCACCGTTGGGCTGCTCGAAATGTCCTGAACAAAGGCATCATCCCCTTCGGCATTCCGCTGTCCCGCCAGCAAAACGATGTGCACACGTCTGCCCTTTGGCGGGAATTTTGGGGATGGTCGCCGTGTGAGAACGCGTGTTTTTCCCGGTTTGCCGAGATAGGCGTCCGCAAACGCATCCCCCATTTGCAGCTGTCCCTGCGTCCCGAAGTGGTAGTGGGGCTGTCCGGATCCCATCACATCGAAGGCCAAATGGCTGGTCGGGACAAACGTGATGGACTTATCGGAATCCAAGACCTGCTGTTGCTGCTTGCGTAGGATGGACATATTGGAGCGGTTGTCCATCCCCCAAATGCCTTTGGTGCTGACCTCGCCCATGAACCACTTCAGGTTAGGAGTACCAAGATCAGTCCGGAACTGCTTGATGATACGGGTGAGGTTCGCAGCGTAATTCCCGTTTACACGGCGGTCGAGCATGTCATTCTCGCCTTGGTGCCAGAGAACACCTTCGATGGTGTACGGAATTCCCTGCTCGGTCAGATTTTTGAGGGCGCCGCGGATGAGCACAAGCGTGCGGGGGTAGAGTTTTTGGCCGCTTTCGGGGGCATCAGGGTTCCAGTCATAGGCGGCGGTTGTGCCTCCGATGGCGGATTTGATAATCGCAATGGGTTGTTTCAGTGCTTTGGTGACTGCGCGTGTAAAGGTTACTTCGGGGCCAAAGGCATCGTTTGGCGTGAGCGATGTCCAGCCTTGGAATCCCGCTTTCGGGAGCTCTGGCAAACTTGTAAAGCGGACATCGGGTTGTGTCGCACCGACACCTTTATAGGCGGGATAGGAGTCGATTTTCGCGGCATGGGCATCGGAACCGACCATGTTTGACTGACCGGCGAGGATGAAGACCTTGATGGGAGTGCGCATGGCGTAGATTCTAGCAGGGATTTAGTCGATGAATACAAAGCTGGTTTTTGAACCTGTGTCGCGAAGTCCATCCTCTGATAGGGTGGAGAGGTACGAAATGAAACGCTTTGCACTGCTGCTATTTTTAGTGATTGGCCTTGGTATCGCGAGTGCGGCGCCGTGGCGTGGCGCGAAGGATCGCTCTGTAAAGTGCTCCACTGGCGATTGCTTCCCAGTGGTCCCGCAGGTGGTTGTAGGCGAAAAGCCACTGGCGAGGGTGCCTCCCGCAGAGCTTTAGAATCGGATGGCATGCTTTGAGGCTGCCGCAATGACCTAAATACTCGATGACGATTTCGGTTGCTGTCAAGCTACAAACCAACCGCCAACTGTAGAGCAACGAGAGCAATGCGTTTTCCATTCGGCTACCAAGTCTGCTTTGTGTGCAGGACACATCAAGAAGAGCGTGTTACGCACTTGTAAATCTCGATTGCAAAGCTTTTTCGTACTTACAAACGGGACGTAGTTCGTTCTAGATTTTCTTGTATTTCTAACGTTGTATGTTAGTATTTCAATGAAATGGACGAAGTAAGAAGTGATTACCTACAGACCATCCGGACACGACTCCGTGACAACCCTATCGTGTCGCTGGTCGGGCCACGTCAGGTCGGCAAGACTACGCTTGCACGGATGTTGGCTGAAGACTACCCGGAACCGGTTCATCACTTTGATCTCGAAGCACCATCCGATCTAGCACGACTGGCAAATCCAGAGCTGGTGCTACGATCCCTGACAGGCCTTGTAATCTTGGATGAGATACAGCGCCGTCCAGACTTGTTCCCGTTGCTTCGCGTGCTCGCTGATAGACCGGGTGTGCCGGCTCGTTTCTTAATTCTTGGTAGCGCTTCCCCCAAGCTCATAAAGGATGGAAGCGAGAGCCTTGCAGGACGGGTTTCGTTTATCGATGTAACTGGCTTTGCTCTCTCTGAACTGGATATGGATACTCAGCCCCGCTTGTGGTGGCGTGGTGGGTTTCCACGTGCTTATCTGGCTGGTGATGACACAGCTGCGCGCCAGTGGATTAATGATTTCAGGCGTACATTTCTCGAGCGTGACATCCCACAGCTTGGCATTCAGATACCGGCTGCTACTCTGGGACGTTTCTGGACGATGGTTGCGCATTACCACGGACAAGTATTAAACCTCGCAGAACTTGCCAGAGCACTGGGAGCATCTGAACCTACTGCACGACGGTATGTCGATATCCTTAGCGACACGTATGTCGTGCGACAGCTTCCGCCGTGGTTCGAAAATCTGAAAAAGCGACAGGTACGTTCACCAAAAGTGTATGTGCGAGATTCTGGAATTCTGCATGCACTCCTGAGTATTCCTGATGAGGCTGGTCTACAGTCTCATCCGAAGTTAGGGGCATCGTGGGAAGGATTCTGCATCGAGCAGATTTTGCATGTCTGTGGAGACCGCGATGCGTACTTCTGGGGAACGCATAGTGGCGCTGAGCTTGACTTGTTGCTAACGCATGGAGGGAAGAGGCTAGGCATTGAGTTTAAGTTTTCAGACCAGCCCCGCACGACAAAATCGATGCACGTAGCACTTCAGGACCTCGCTCTGGACCATCTCTATGTAGTGCACCCGGGCTCCCACGTGTTTCCTCTGACGGAAGCAATTACGGCGGTCTCGTTACCACATATCATCGAGCAGCTCATGCTGTCACATTCGGAGACCGCAGACCTTTCAGTCCAGAATTCAGGTTGATGTTAGTGATGTACGGTTGCATCACCCATCGACACATTTTTATTGCGCTGCGCCTTTGACACGCAGTTGGCTTGGAAAGGCAAGTGTCGCGAACTTCATCCTCTGATAGGGTGGAGAGGTACGAGATGAAACGCTTTGCGCTGCTATTGTTTTTGGTGATTGGCCTTGGTATCGCGAGTGCGGCTCCGTGGCGTGGCGCGAAGGATCGCTCTGTAAAGTGCTCCACTGGCGATTGCTTCCCGGTGGTCCCGCAGGCGGTTGTGGGCGAAAAGCCACTGGATAAGCCTTCCAGCCATCGCTAAGTTCCTGCAGCTGGGTTCGCTCAAAAGGATGCACCGAGGTACGATAAGCCCCCTGTTCTCCCTAAGGAAAGTGTGTTTTTTGGGCGCTGGGACCGGCGTCGCCGGGACAGGGCCATCACGGTCAACAGTGGCAGCTATGTGTACACGCGCTTTTCCGGGATGTGGATTGCTGCGCACTTCGACATCTCTCTGAATCAAGCACCGTTTCCCACGCTTGCCTGGCGAATCGATGACCAGCCTTGGCAGGAAGCCGACCTTTCCAAAATGGTGCTGCTTGGGCATGGGCTTGCCCCGGGTGTTCACCGCGTCCAACTAATGGTCCGTGGCCTCGATGAGCACCAGAGTCGCTGGAGGCATCCGCTGATCGCAAGCGTGACCTTCACCGGCTTTGCCATCGCGGATGGCGGAAAATTTCACAAACCCCTTACCGAATGGGTGCATCCAAAGCTCAAAATGGAGTTTCTAGGCGACAGCATCACCGAGGGCGTAGTTGTCCAGGAGGGTCACGCAGGGGTAGACCCGGGGATGCCATTTACGTGGCCGTGGCTTTCAGATTCCCGGATGTCTTATGTTGGGCGTACGGCGGTGCTGCTTGGTGCTGAGTATCGGCAGGTTGGGTTTGGGGCGACTGGATTGATGCTTGTCGGGAGCGGGGATGCGCCCGGTGCAATCGATGCATTCAATGCGTTTTATGCGGGATGCCCACGGGATTCATGGCAGCCACACATTGTCGTCGTCAATCAGGGCACGAATGAGCCTGGTATTCCAGGCCAAAAGTACACCGATCACTATGTTCACTATCTTGGAATGATCCGAGCGGCTTATCGTAAGGCAGTGATTGTCGGTTTATGTCCATTCAATGGCACACACCGTGACGACATCCGAAATGCCGTAAACAAGCGTGTCAGCCTCGGAGACAAGCGGGTTGTGTTCATCGACACAGCGGGCTGGTATGACG
>CAIRTT010000498.1 GCA_903881535.1 uncultured Armatimonadota bacterium | reverse complement strand
GTCATCGCCGCCGGGCGGTACGTATCCCTCGGTGGATGCGGTCGGAGGACTCTCAACCGAGCTGGAACTGACGGTGTCGAAATCCCCAAGCACCCACCGACCGTTGACTCGGAGGACATTCGTACGTTTGACGTCGCCGTGAGTCAGCCCCAAGCCAGCAAGTTCCACGAGTGCACCGCAGACCGCGGATCCAGCTTCAACGGCTAACTCCAACGAAAGGTCCTTTGACAAGGAATTGCACCGCTGAGGATGCACCGGTGAATATTCATCGAAGGCGGTAGCCGCATTTTCAGCATCGTCTGCAGGTTGAAGTTCTTCCCACACCGTCGAAACATCGCCTCCAAAGCCCAAAATCGGGCACAAGTGCAGGTTGGGCGGGCTTTCCGAGATACGCGTCCGAACATCCAGAAAGGCCGCGATGGTTCCAGGCTCCAAGTTTCGTAGAATCTTGAAGACCCTCATCCGGCCTTGCGAGTCTTCAACCAGATACACCACCCGGTTCTGCCGACTCGACAGAATGCGGACCCTGTTGATGGGTCCGGCGTGGTCTACCAAAGAGCCCGGAAAATCGGGAAGCAGGCTCATTTCAGAACGGCCCTTCTTGGAGCAACTTCCAGTTTCGTTGCAAAACCTTTCGGATACGATGGGTGGTCACCCGAACCAAGATAGCGGACACACCAAACTGCCGTGCCACCTGGTTGGATTTGAGGCCGTGCATCACGTGGGCTTCGAAGATTTGCCAGCCCTTGGGCTCCACTTCCGCCTGGGTTTTACGAAACGCCATGGAGACCAGCTCGTACTCGAAGATGGAAGGATTTGCATTGGAGC
Organism: uncultured Armatimonadota bacterium; assembly: GCA_903881535.1. Classification (GTDB taxonomy): domain Bacteria; phylum Armatimonadota; class Armatimonadia; order Armatimonadales; family Armatimonadaceae; genus CAIRTT01. The sequence continues at coordinate 2,984 of CAIRTT010000498.1, read as the reverse complement.
CAGGGTAGGTCCCGCTTAAATCACGAAGCAATGCAGCGTAGGCGGTTTTTAGTCGATCCGAGCGGACCGAATCTCGGAAGTGTTCAGCAATCCGTTGGTTGACCGTGAGATTCAACCACGCTCGAAATCGTCCCACCGCCACCGAGTATTCAAACGAGGGAAGATAGCGAAAACACTTGATGAAACACTCCTGGACCACTTCCTCCGCCTGATCGAGCGTCAAGCCCACGCCGCGACAATGCGTGAGAATCGGCGGACGATAAAGGCGTTCGAATCGAACCCACGCGTCCGTGTTCTCGATGTCCTTCAACGATTTCAGAAGATCCGGGTCTGTGGTGTCGCAGTCCATCAATCGGGTGAGCAGAAAGCTGAAGCCATGAACCACCCTCGTCCAGTGATGAACGAGGGTGTTTCGACGATTTTAAACGTTTCAGGGTCTTACCCGCCAGAAACGCAATCTGTCTGATTCATTAGGTTTAATACTCACCCCGACAGGATTTCCATAACCCTGTCCAATGAAGCGCTGAACGAGGTTCCAGGTCGACAAATCAGACGATGCCTCGAGCACCACGTCGGTTCCAGCCATGGCTCGGACTTGGAGAACAAAACTGCCATTTTGTGCCACTTCGGGGGGATAGCTTATCATTGGCCCAGCAATAAAGCTCTGTTCGACCTGCGCTGCCAGATATAATGGACTTCCAAAGTTTAAGGCTCGAACAGTAACCTGGCCCCCGTTGAGGATTTTTAATACATTACCGTTGATTGTTGCTGGTCCGCTCAACACCGCATAAGCGACAGGTAATCCAGCACTGCTTTTTGCAGACAGGAAGATTGGTTGGTTTGGGACAAGCTGGTCAGGAATTTGTTCAAAGGTGATGCTTTGAGCCCCGCGACTAACGGCAAAACTGTTCGTAACACTAGTTGCGCCGCGGTAGTTTTCATCTCCGTACTGTTCGGCAGCTACCGAAATATTGCCAATTCCAAGGAGCGTTATCGAAGTTCCACTGATTTTACCGGAACCTGAAACCAATCTATAGTTTACTGGCAACCCACTGCTTGCAGTTCCGGTAAGCCCGATAGCGTTGGTTGTATATCCTACAGGTGCAAGGAAGGTAAAGCTGATTGATTGTGCTGCCTTGGCGACCGTTATTGATTGAGATGCCGACGCTGCAACGTAGGTAGCCAGGCCGGATTGCGTTGCCTGCACCACAACCGTACCCGCTCCAGTGAGGGTCAGGACATCACCCACAAGCGCGCCCGGTCCGGACTCGACCCGGAAGATCACTGGCAACCCAGCGCTGCTGGTTGCTTTCAACGTCACCGGAGCATCTCCAAAAGTTTTCGGACCCACTTCGGCAAAAGCCAAGGTCTGAATACCTTGGGTTATTTTCAGGGTGCCTTCTGCCGAAATCGCAGCCTCGTAGTTCTCATTACCTGGCTGCCTGGCCCTGATTACCGCTGATCCCACACCTGTGGCTCGTAACCCACCACCTGCAATCTCTAGCGGGCCGCTCAGCACCTCGATTGTCACAGGCAACTTGCTGGAGCTGACTGCCGTCAACTGAAAGACATCGGTGCTGAAAGCCCGTGAAACCGGGCTCGGGAATGAGATGGTCTGTTCCGCCTTGCCGACCGTAAAGGTCCGGACCTCCGACACCGGCTCCCGGTTGACATCTCCAGCCTGAGTAGCAATCAGATTTACCGTACCTACGCCGGTTAACGTTACCAGCCCATTGGCAACAACTGCTTTTCCCGCATCCAAAGACAACGTTACTGGAAGACCGCCGGTGGAAGTTACAGCTACTGCAAAGGATGAGTCTCCGAATTTCCGAGGAAGCAACTCGGGCCACACTAGCGTCTGTGAGGCTCGGTTAATCGTCAATGTCCGCGTCTCACTTGCCGGCGCGAACACGTCCGACCCTGCCTGACTCGCTCGCAGCACCACAACTCCCGCACCGGTCGCACGGAGTTGGGCCCCATTCACGGTGGCGGGGCCGGAAATGACGCTGAAAACTACAGGCAGCCCGCTAATGGCGCTGGCTGTCAGTAAAGCAACGTCTCCGAAACGCAGCGTTGGAACCGTGCCCCAGTCGATCAACTGCTGTTGCAGAAAGCGGATCTCTAAGGGACCACTGGTCAAATATCTGGAGAAGTCCGGAGCGTAGGCAATAACCCGGAGGTTGGCAGCAGTAGTGACGTCAAACCGTCCAGTGTATGGCCGCGACAAGAAGTCCGGCACAGAGTTATCAAGGGTGTAGAAAAGCAACCAGTCAGCGTTGGCGTATTGAAGCTCCAATGAAAACTTGTCGTTAGCAACAAAAGATCCTTGGATAGGTATCCCACCAGCGAATACATGGATACCGGGGATGAACGTCACCTCTGCCTTGGCGCTGACGACGCTAGCCACTGAATTGCTGACGACGACATAGTAAAATCCGGCATCGGACTGTTGCGACCGATTGATTTCTAGGCTTATTCCCCTCTGGCCATCTAGTGCAACCCCGTCCTTGAACCATTGATAGGTTAAAGAAGAAGACCCAGTCGCTGCGACCCGGAGTGTGAGCGGGTCCCCGTCGAAGACATCAACAGACTGTGGTGCCACGGTGATGGTCGGGGGTATAAGCACCGTGACCGCAGCCCCGGCGGTGATTGCTTTACCATCAACATTTGTGCCAACTAGACGGTAGACGCCTGCATCACCGCCGACCACGCCGGTGACCACAAGGGTGGTCGTCGCAGAGCCATGGATCCGCCCCTCGTCAGTCAACGACACACCGTCTTTTTGCCAGCGGAAGGAAACAGAATAGCCCGACAGGGAGGCGGTCAGCGACAACGTTTCGCCTGCCACCACTGTCTTGGCAGAAGGTGATTTAATTACAACCGGATTCAACGGCGCCGCCGCTTCGTATTCCGTCAACACTGCCACCTCGGCAGGAGAAAGAGCGCGGTTGTATATTCGCGCATCACGGATAAGCCCGGTGGCT
>CAIRTT010000497.1 GCA_903881535.1 uncultured Armatimonadota bacterium | reverse complement strand
TCCACGATGTGCGTGTTGGAAGACATGATCGCCACAGTCATCCACGTAGACAGGTTCAAGCGCTCCTTGTTGGAGCCAGACTCCATACGCTCCTTGCCACGGCCTTCCGTCATGTCCAGTAAGAACTCAGGCAACCATTCAAAGTCTTTCCGGTTCTTGGCGGTGATCTCATCGGTGATGAGCGGGTGGCTGTTGAGCAGGCCAAGGCGCTGCTGCATGGCGACAGGGGATGTACTCTTACCTGTACGGTAGTGGACGGGATGGCCCCACACAGATGCCGCAGCTTCAAGCGACAGCGACTTGCCTGTCCCCGACTCTGTACTAGCGCAGTGGTAGGTCATGCCGTAGATGCCTGTGAAGCGCATGAACGGTGCGCCAGCACCCGCAAGCACAATGGCTAAGTGACCCCACATTTTTCGGTTGACCATCATGGTAATGAACGCTTGCCAATTCTCTAGCGTTCCCTTGGGCTCCGTATGGGCTGTAATGTTTTCAAGGCCCGGCATGGGTACCTTCATCGGCAGCTTGCCCTTACTAAAGATTCGCCCCGCGAACACATAGGTGTCATCGGCTTGCCAGCCGTAGCTGTCAGGAACCTTGACGGCTGGTTTGTTTGTACTAGATTCTTCCACGCATGCTCTCACATATTCAAACAGGTTCTTGTCATTGCCGGAACCAAATGCGGCTACGATGTTCTGGCTGGCCAGCGCTTTGATGGTTTCGTCTTTGCTGACTACGGCCTTCTGAGCCATCGTTACGTTAATCGCCCCTTCGGTCTTGAGCGCGATCATGTGCACTGTGTGCTCGTTATTGCTGCTTAGTATGTCCACCACAAACAGCTCGTAAGGCAGCAGCATAATCTGCTTCTTGGACTTACCACCTTCCTCGTCCTCCACCATCCGTTCCATGAACACACCACCATTCGTGCCGTATGCGTAGCCACGAGGAGGTACTGGGCGCTGGACTCTTATTGTTTCTGGCGGTGCGGCATAGCCTGCGCTCTGCACCTGCACCTCAATTTCTTTCTTGCTCACATCCACTTCGATCTCGCGGCCAAGGATCAGCGGGTTGGTGATCTTCCCCCAGTTCGGGCAGTGCTGGCATACGCCCGGGTTCTCGCTGTCCATCTTGACGCAGGGGTACGGCCCCTTGATCTCGCTCAGCTTCTGGTTCATGCGGTCAGCATCGTATGGGTGCATCTTGCTCAACCACACCGCCGCCTTCCCACCATCAGTGCAGACCTTGGTCCATGACAACAGGCCACGCCAGATCGGCTCCATGCCTTCGTCCTGTGCGTTCTCTGCATAGTGGGCCAACTGAGCGCAACCTGCGCCGCCCTTGGTTGCCAACCAAATCTTCTTGAATGATGTCTTGCTGTTTTCAAACAGCTTAACCACGGTGGCACTCATCGATGCTGCTGGACGGGAGCCGGGCAGCTCCAGCTTTTCTACCGTATCTACAGGCTCATAGAGTGAGCCTTTCAGTTTCTCTCGCATGATGGTGGCAAACGCATCAAAGTCGAATATGTCTCCTTGATTCATTATGCGCACGGGGCGCGGCGCTGGGTACTTCTTCTTGAAGTTCATTGTGCCGGGCACACGAAGCACACGAGCAGCATCGGCAGTGACGGACATGTCGATTGCCATATCCTCTTGCTTGCATAAGCGTTTGAAATTCTCTGCTACGGGTTTCCATGTATCTACAGCAATGGCTTCCTTCAGGGGCCAGTAGCAGTGCAAGCCCCCGCCAGAGTTAACGATCCATGGCACACCCAGTGCGCCCAATCCTGTGTTTTCCAAAAAGGCGTTCAGCGCATGCGCGGCGTCCTTCTTTGATGCGTACCCATCCATGTCGATGAACATAGACTTGACGTACTGTGCGTTGGCTGCGGTGCGATTGTTTTCTGGCCCAAACGTGGACATTGCAAAATACACGCAGTCCTTGTTCCGTAACATCCGCGCCACAGCGTTCTTTGTTTCTTCGAGCGTGTCCGCAAAGAATTGTTCTTTCCTTGACGTGAACTCGGCTACGCAGTACCGCCCGTATTCTGGAGACGGGAGTACAGCCGCTAAAAAATCAAGCGGTTCCATGAAAATCCTTGGGTTTAGTTTTTCAGGAACAAATCGAGTTGTCGCGGGTCTTGCGCAGGGTGTTCGTTATCAGGGGCCAACACAACAATCCGGCGAAGCAGTTCCACCTGCCACTCTTTGGGCAAGCCCCGCTCGTCTGCAATAAAGTCCGCGCAGAATCGGATCAACTCCTGCGTGCTCAAGGTTCGAGGTTGTATTCTTGACATATTCTTCTCCATGCTGTGTCTGCATCCCTTGAGGTCTGCATTATTGTTGTAAGGAACTCGACGCGGTTACGGTATGCCACGAACACCTCAGTGCCAGTGAACCAGTTGTATACGGTCTGTCGTGATACGCCCAATGCACGGGCGATCTTTGTGACGGGGAAGTCGAGGTGGATGGCCCACCGCCCAAGCTGGTTGCCCAGAGACTTGGGGGTCTTCGCTACATCGTCAATGATTTTTTGTGAATAGGCCATAGTGGTTTAAGTAGGGCGCTAGGACACGCAGAACGGGAAACGCAGTCGTGTGCATGTGTGTACCATTTATCGAAGGTATGGAAAAACCTCCGGCCCACGCAATGCGACCGCCGACTGCGGCCTAGCGAAACTTCAATTACTCGTCATCCCAATCGGATACGATGTCGGCCAGCTTGGACTTCTTCGCTGGAACGGCTGTAGGCTTGGGTGCCGCAGCTTGGCGCACTTCCGGCTCTTCGGCTTCTTCCTCAACGGGTGCAGCCTTGGCTTTGGCCTTGGCTTTGGCCGCAATTGGCTCGTACACAGGCGCGTCTTCTTCCTTGGTCAGCTCACCCATGGGGCGCTTGCCTTCGATCTTCAATGGCGCAACAGGTACAGAAGTCACACCATCCGTAGCCGCAGGGGTAGCCGATACTGCCTTGGCCGCATCGCTGGAGTGCGACTGATCCTGCGCTGCCACGTACTCGTCATCGGTCAACCAACGACTGGCTTCAAACACCAGCTTGGGTGACTCGGCACTGGTGTCGAACTTCATGCGGGTCACAACGGCATCAAGGTTAACCGGAGGAGTCTGCGCTGCCATGTAGCGGGCGTATGCCTGCAATGGGCGCTTGCCGCCTTCGTCTTTACCAAAGATGGATGCGGCTGGCAGGGTGACCTGCAAGACATCACCTTCAGGGTTGTTGGCCAAGACCACAGCGAGGCGCTGTTGGTAACGGCAAGCACGGGTCTGGCCCTTGCCTGAACCTGCGATGTTCTGTGGGCACTGAGCGCAGCTTGTAGCCTGCTTGTTTTTCACGCCTGCATCAGGCTTATCGCCATCAACGGATGTGCAGTCAGGTGCGGCAGCAGCGGCATCCTTGTCGTAGGAGCCAGCGTAAAAAATACGGCTGACCTTGGGTGCGGCCTTGACGATGATGACGTCCAGATAGCGCTCGTCAATAGCGGCGACTTCTTTGCCACCAGACAGCAAGCGGAACACACCGCCCTTGATCGAGACACGCTTGAGGCCCGATGGAGCAGGGCCACCAGCCAGCGCCAGTGTAGTTGCGGACAGCTCTGCGTTACGTGCGAAAGCTGGGACTTGGGATGGGTTAAAAAGGGATACGTTGCTCATGATCTTCTTCAGGTTGGTTTACGGACAGATATGTCGTACTCGGACGACGAGTTGAGGCCGGGAGGCATGCTGCCCGGATTTTCTTCCAAGAATTGCGCCATGTTGGTCTGGGCAATGCGCTTCTCCAGAAGCTCAAGAGCTTCGTGTTCCAAGACAAACTTTTTAAATTCATCCCAGTCCTGTGTGGAGTAGCGCGTCTTCACAGACAGCACCACGGTTCCTTCTAAGGTTCGTACAGACGTGACGCCCAGCGCCTTCATCTGATCTTTCATTGCGTTCTTGATCTCGTCTTGCTGACTCTTGAGCACTTCGACTTGCGTGTCGTACTCTTGTGTCAGCTCACTGATCTTGCCCCGCAACTTGCGGTAAATCTTCGCCAGTTTATCCAGCGGTATTGCATCTTCGCTCATCTACTTCTCCTGTTATGTTTGTCTAAGGTTGGACAGTGTACACGGGTTTTTTGGGCTTTGCATACTCCTTTTTAAGATTTAATTTCGATGTCAAACATTTCGGTCAGAAGTGAGTTATCACTAACTTTCCCAGCCAATGCTTTGAACATCCGCTTCTCGATGGGGCTACCCTCGATATGTATTACAGTAACTTTTTCAGCGGTCTGACCTTTACGATCGGCCCGTGCGCAGCACTGTATGTATTGTTCAACGCTCATCAACGGCCCATAAAACACCACGGTATCAGCGGCAGTCAGGGTAATCCCATGGGCCGATGCTGCGGGTTGCATGACCAGCACCCGGGGTTGTTCTTCCGTTTGGAATCGGTTGATCGTCTGTCCCCGCTTGCTCGGGGTGATGTCGCCATGGATACACTCGTTGGCAATTCCTTTCTTGGTTAAGTGTCTGTTGATCGTGTCGATGGTGCTGCGAAACAAAGCAAAGATGATGACCTTGCGGTCCGTCTCCTCCAGTATCTCTTCGAGCACAGCCAAGCGCGGCGCTGAGTCAAACTCCACCACTTCTTTGGTATCGGTGTACGCTGCACCGCAACTGATCTGCAAGAGCTTGCTCACGCCAGCAGCGGCATTGACCGCCGTGATGGTCTCTCCAGCAGCCTGCACCAGCATGCGGTCCTTGAGCAGCTCGTAGTACTTCTTCTGCTGCGGGGTCATGGGCACCTCACGCGTCATCGTGATGACAGGCGGCAAGTCAAGGCACTGTTCTTTGGTAAAGCGTATCGCTGGTTGCAACGCCTCGAACACGCGCTCCTTGGCGTCAGCCTTTGCAGCCCACTTAAACACCGTCACCTTGTTCATCACCATGTCGCGCCATGCTGTGAAGAACTTAGGCACACCATCGGGGTTGACCAGCTTGGCCAAGCCGTACGCATCCACAGGAGACTGGGACGCTGGAGTACCCGTCATCATCCACAGGTAGGTGTTGGGTGTCAGGATTGAATTGAGCGCCTTCCAGCGCCGTGTGGTGGGTGTCTTGTAAGCGTTGGCCTCATCGACAATCACCAGATCAAACCTGCCATCAGCCACCACTTCTTCTGCGATCAGGTTGAGCCCTTCGTAGTTGGTGATAACGATCTCGTAGTCATGCTGGATCATCTCTATGCGCCGAGCAGCCTGCGGATGGTGCGCGATAACGGCAGACCTGTGAATGATGCTGCTGTTGATGTCTCCCATCCATGCGCTGTGCATGATCGACAGTGGGCACAGTACGAGCACCCGCCTGACCTTGCCTAGCTTCATCAGGTAGTCTGCTGCCCACAATGCGGACAGCGTCTTGCCTGTGCCGGGTTCGCTGAACACGAACGCACGGCGGTACATCGTGAGGAACGCCCCTGTCTCTTTCTGGTGGGCCATCGGTATGTACCTGCCCGGCCAGTCATAGCGCCGAGTGATCGGCGAGGGTACGTTTTTTACGCCCAGATTACGCAGCACACGCGCTTCATCAAGACCCCAGTACACAGCCACAGACGACGAGCCATCACCGTGTGTCTCCACGATTTTGTGCTTGGGAATGATGCTGTACTTGTGAGGGTTTCGTGTGCGTAGTATGAGTGCCTTGTCGTCAACAATTTCCACTTGCTTCTCCGTTTATTTCTTTGAGCTGGCGCGGTTCTTTGCCACGCTCTGCATCCGCAAATTACCTTTGGCAGATGTGCCACCACTGTTCAGTGGCTTGATGTGATCGACATCGAGGCCGTCACCTTTGGTTGCTTGTCCCGACTTCTCCATGATGCGCCGAGCTTTGACTCGCTCACCTCTGTTGGCTACCTGCTCGGGCTTGCCGTGGTAATCGGCATACTCTTTTTTGTAGTCACGCTTGCTGGATGGTTGTGCCATGGTTGGCTCCTAGTGCTTGGGGTTGAACTCGCAGCCAGTGACTTGGCACCAGCCGCACAGCGGGGTTGATGTGGGGTTCCACACTTCGTTTGAGAAGCTGCCTTCGAGCCGAGCCACACGCTCACGGTACTTCCACCAGAACGCTTCGGCTTGCTCACGTTGCATCTGCATCTTGACCATATCATCTTTGACAATAAATAAAAGTGCAGAGTTAACCTTGCGGATATGGGGGAAGTGTGCGAACACCATGAGAGACATGAGCACGAGCTGGTCACGATCAGGGTAGCGGTTGTTACCCGTCTTCCAGTCACCCACCCACGCCGTCAGGTTATCGTCATCGATGACAAGGATGTCGGCAATGCCTCGAACCCATACATCTTTTGACTTGAACCCAGTAGGCTGGAGGTCAGCCGTGACGCCCATCTCATACTCAGCCAGCTTGCGCCCAGACTTGGCCAGCATGGCGTCCACTACAGGCTGGAACTGCGCATACTTTGCAGGGATGGGTGTAGCGTCTCTGATGTACAACTCGATGGCTTCATGCACGTCGTTGCCGTACCGCGTAGCCTCAGTCTCTTGGAAGGGGTACTTCTTCAAGACCTTGACCTCGTGGTAGCGCCGAGCACAACCCTCGTAGTCCTTCAGAGCGCTGTGGCTCCACGTTACTTTTTTCATGCAAACTTCGCAGTCTTGATGGCCTGTGTCAGGCGGTTGGCAAACTCAGTTACAAAGCGTTCGTCACGGTTAAGTGTGTCGCGGCCCATGTCATTGAGGATAGCGTGCGTGACCTCATGCCAGAAGGCATCGTTCACTTGAGTGTCGCTAAAGCGTTTGCCTGTCACGTTGCTGTTGCGCCCGATCTCGATCTTGCGTGAGCCGTAGTAGACCCTTGCTCGATCCCGCTTGCGCAGCATGGCTTCGACTACCTCCACTGAGTATTTGTGTTTGCCTACGCGTATTGTTGTTGGTATCTTCATTCTTCTCCTTAGTTTTTTGCTAACCCGTACCTACGGTGCGCACCACCGTCAGCGTCCAATGGAATGCCCGGCATATAGGGCGGCTCCATAGTCATCTGGGCCAAGACCCACGTCTTCGCCTCTTGCACCTCTGCATCAGGAACCACGACGATCTGCTCGTCATGCACTGTTCCCGCTACAAAGTATCTCTTTGCAGT
>CAIRTT010000496.1 GCA_903881535.1 uncultured Armatimonadota bacterium | reverse complement strand
TTCGGCGTTTCTGCACGGTCCGGGTCATCCATGATCTCATTGGTGTCGCCACCAAGTGCGATATAGGTGTCACCCAGGATGTGGCGGTTGATGGCTGGTGGGTTTGCAAAGAGGGTGTCTTTACCCTCCCATGGTGCGAAGTAGTAGCTTGGCTCGGCAATCCACGATGACTTGCCTTCCTCCACCTTGATCTTCATGGTGTTGGTTTTGTCAAACGGTTGCTTGGAATGTCCGAGGTACGTCAGTTTGTAGCCATCCACGAACTGAGCGCTGTCCTTCATCAGGACAATCTTTTCTTTCTTGTACTGGAAGGCAACCAGGATGGCGATACCCGCGAGGACCATCGCCGCACCGGTGTGTGCAGTAAATCCACCGACCGTCAGCTGTGCGGTCTTTGTTCTCAGGCGGGGGAGGATGAGAACAACGTTTGCGCAGATGGCAAGGGCGCTGGTTGCGAACAAGAGGACCATGAGGGGTGCACGGTGGTGGGTCACAAAGGACACCACAGTCATCACCAGAGTCACCGCAATCGCCGCAAGGTAAGGCTTGAACAAGCGCTTGAACGCCGCTGGTACATCGCCCTTCTTCCAGCCTAAGTAGGGAACAAGGGACATCATCACATTGACGACGATGGCAATCGGGAAGCCGATTTGGTTGTAGAAGTCGGCCTGCAGTGCAGAGCCTTGCTTCATCCAGACACGGGTGATGAGTGGCGCAGACATACCAACTGCGACTGCAATACCCATCATGTTCATCAGGATGCTGGCGAAGGCAAAGCCACCTTCACGGGATACAGGCGATGCACTGACTTTATCCTTTGGAATTTCCTTCCAACGGACAATCGTGAGAACGACTGGGCCTGCAGTGAACAGGATGATGGCACTGAGCATCACCCAGTAAGCATCCATGCCGAGGGAGCTGAACGAGTGCACGGAAAAGTCTGCAAGAATTCCGGTTCGGGTCAGGAAGGTGCCGTAGTTCATCGCTGCAAACGGAAGGATAGCCGTGATGAAGTTGCTGACGCGGAAGCCATTGTTTTTGGCCTGCAGCGCTAGTCCGTGGATAAGGGCAGTGAGGAGGAACCAGGGAACAATAGATGTGTTTTCAACAGGATCCCACGCCCAGAAGCCGCCCCAGCCAAGGGTTTCGTACGCCCAGTAGCCGCCGAGGGCTAGTCCAAATCCGAGGGTTGCAAAGGAGAACAACGTCCATGGGAATGCATGCTTTATCCATCCATTGTAGTCGCGGTTAAGGAGACCATGAACTGCCCAGACGCCGGGGATGGCGGTGGATGCAAAGCCAAGGAAGAGAATCGGCGGGTGGATCACCATCCATGGGTTTTGCAACAGAGGATTGAGGCCGCGGCCATCTGTTGGGATAGGGCCATCGCCGAGCTTGAATGGCGACTTCAGGATCAATAATCCAAGCAGATACAGCTGAATCAGACCAAAGATCGGCCAAACGCTTGCTGTCGTCTTGCCACCCTTGCGTGCAAGAATCCAGCCCAGAACGGCGGTCCAGAACAGCCAAAGAAGAATGGAACCTTCCTGACCTCCCCAGAATGCCGCGATCAGATAGCGCGTCGCGCTTTGTTTGCTTGTGTACTCAGCAACGTACTTGAACGCGAACTGGTGTGTCCCGATCAGGTACATCAGGTACGTGGAGGCGCCGACGATGCCTGCGAGGGCAACCGAGACGCTTGTCTTCGCGATTTTCGCCAACCCTTCCTTGCCTTCCCTTCTGGAAAGCACGAAGAGCACATTTGCTGCAACCGTTGCAACAAGCGCGATGATGAGGAGACTGTAGCCGAGAATCATTTGATTGGTGCCGTTCTGGGGACTGGGAGTCTACTTGGTACCGTAGGACTTGGTTTCGGTGCCCTGATACTTGCTTGGGCACTTGACGAGCAGATTATCCGCCTGGAAGACGTTGCCATCGTAGTGACCGATTGCGGTGATCTCTATCGCCATTTCAAAGTTGGCTGGCTTTGTGTGGCCAAACACAACTGGCAGGCGGGTTCCAGTCTTCTTCTCCACGAGTGTGAAGGACAGGTTCCCGGATGTCAGCTTTACGGATGACTTCTCAAGACCGCCCATGACCTGGACGGTGCCATTGGTCTTTAGTGCCTCAGAAAAGGTGATGTATGGTGTCAGGTTTTTGACGAATGCCGTACCAGCGCCGACAAGTGCGGCACCGATGGCAACGGATGCGATGATAGGTCCTAGTTTCATTTGTCGTTTTCCAGTTCTGCAAGACGCTTTTCAGCTGTCGCGATACGGCGCTCGGTCATCAGTGTAAATGCAAACAGCCCGCCAAGAATCATAAGTGCAACTATAAGCATGGGTAAGAGGTTCATGCCAATCCCCCTTCGGAAGTAAGCTCGAGCTCGGCGATGGCCTGATTGACCTTTTCCGCACGAACAGATAATCGGAACATCCAAACCAGGTGCCATGCGAGCGCAATCGCCATCGGATAGATAGCCATCCGGTAGCTGAGATCGAACTTGGCAAACTTGGGATGCAGGCTTTGGTCAATGAAGAACGTCGGGATGACATAGCCGAGCATCGGGGTCAGGATAGATGCAAACAAAACATAGACTGCGGATAGTGCCGCGCGGCGCTCAGGGTCTTCGATGCTGGCACGGAGCGTGAAGTACGCTGCGTAGACGAGCAGAAGAACGGCAACCGCGGTCTGGCGAGGATCCCAGTTCCAATACGAACCCCACTGGACCCTTGCGAACATCGAGCCCGTGATCGTTGTAAGGAAGCAGTACAGGAAGGCGATTTTCGCTCCTACATACGACTTGATATCCGAATCTAGATCACGTTTACGAAGGTAGGCAATGCCGTGCCAGGCAGCGATCACTGCAGCAACCAAGGCAACATAGGCGCAGGGAAGATGCATGGTTACAAGGCGAGCAAGCTCAGGATTTGCAAACCCTTGTGCTGCTGGTACCTTGAGGAAAATATAGCTTAGGCAGCCTGCAGTGAACACAAAAAGTGCTCCTTTTGCTACCGGCGTCATTTCTCGTTCCATAAAATTAACGTACCACCTATCGTTTGTCCCCGGTTCCGTATGCCACTGGCATCATCGATGTATTACTAACACCTACATCTTAGATTCTACCTACAGCACACGTACAGTCCTATGATTGTCAAAAATGTTCGGAACATCAGGTGCAATGTATTGGAATTCCAAACACATACACCCTATTTATTTTTAGTCGTTCCAAATGGCATCGAATAGCAAGAGTGATGCCGCAATCGCTAGTACGGCATAACTCAGTAATTGCACGAGGATTCCCCCCGAGGTATCGAGGAATGCGGAGGATGCCGACAAACGCCAACCGATTGCGCGAAGGGTGCCATCCACGCCGCTGACGAATGCCGGCAGCAGAACCGGGAATGAGAGCGCTGCCAAAAGGCCACCGCGTGCACTGGTCTGTGCTACGAGGGCACCTGTCGTCGTAAAGACAGCTCCCATCCCGATAGCCGCCAGAATCACCACCGCAATCAACGCAAAGGGGTGTTTGACGGTGACGCCGAGGACACCACAGGTCATCGGGACCGTAATCACACAGACCCCAAGCAAAAGCAGCGTGTTTCCAATAAACTTCCCTGCCCACACCGCAGTCGCCCGCGTGTGTAAGCGGAGCGCCGTCATCGTCCCGCGCTCAGACTCAACCACAAATGCCCGGCCAAGGCCCATCGCACTTGCAAAACAAACCTGAATCCAAATCAGTGCTGCCGCAATCTGGCTGCCGATTTCTTTTCCACCTTCACCATTGAGGGGGATACGTGCCGTCGAGAGGGCAACTAGTGCAATGGAACACGCCACAAAGAGCCCGAGGCTTGCGAGGGCAACCCGGGAGCGCCACTCAGTGCGTAGCTCCTTGCCGGCAATCGCCATTGTTTCTTTAACCCACATGGATATGCCTCTGAACGAGCTCTCGTTCACGTTGATCGTTTGTCGCAAGAATGACAATCCCGCCACGTTCCTGCTGCTCACGGATCATGGTCAGAACAACTTCCTGCCCAGCTTCATCTAAGGCGAGACCCGG
>CAIRTT010000495.1 GCA_903881535.1 uncultured Armatimonadota bacterium | reverse complement strand
GGCCTGTGGTGCGTCTGCGAGTTGCGGAAGCGGTTGTTTCCCCGGGGGTGTCTCCGCCTGAGAAAATCCGGATGTAGTCCGTGCGCTTCTTACCATCGGCGCCGGTTGAGTTGCCCACGATGTCGTAGGTTGCCATCGCGACAACGGTTTCCCCCTTGGCAACCAAAGTATCCGCGAGGTGTTTGGCACCGAGGAGGCCCTGCTCTTCACCCGTAAGCGCAGCGAAAATAATGCCAATTTCAGGCTTGCTGTTTGCGAGGACTCTAGCCACTTCGAGCGTTACGGCGACGCCAGATGCATCATCATTTGCCCCGGGTGCATTGCTGGTGGAATCCATGACATCAGTAACGCGAGAGTCGTAATGTCCACTGATGACGACCCAGTGGTTTGGGTGTTTGGAACCGGGGATTTTGGCATAAACATTTGAGATGGTGGATGGTTTATCAACGCGCTGGCCTTTTGGTTCCAGCCAAGTATCTTTTTCGACTCGCAGGTTGCCACCAAAGCTCTGCAGGCGGCGGACAAGCCAATCCGCTGCCGCATCCGCGCCATGCTTTCCCGACAATGTATGCCGTGTCGGGAATACACAGAGTCCCATAATCGTCTGACGAAGCTGTTCTGTAGCTACACTCCGGCTGGCTTTTATCACCAAGCCACATTTTGGAAATCCAGTCATGCGGCTATCTTACCCGCCGGAATCTCGCCTTACTTGAGGACATTCAGCGATCCAGACACAGGTACGAATCCGGACTGTGCAGTCAGTTTGACAGATACATTCTTCGTGACAGCTGTCGTTGTGACTGGGACTGTTACCGTCTTACTCCCCTTTGGCACGATGCAGGTTGCCGGGAGGGATGCTACCGGTCGAGATGCGGATGTAAGCGTTACAGTTGTGTCAACGGGCGCGGCGGCGGCGAGGGTAACGGTCAATTGGCTACTGGAGCCGCCCTTTACCGCTGCCGGTAAGAGGGTCACTTTTGACACTTCAACGGGAGTGATCTGGATGCCATGTGTGATTGCGCCACCATTTAGGGATGCCGTTACATAGGCAATCCAGAGCTCTCCAACAGCGCTGGATTGCATCGTAACTACGCCTGATGATTGGCCTGCCGGGATTACCAAGGTTGCAGGCAGTGACAGCTTTGTTGAATCAGAAATCAGTGCAACCGTAACAGACTGTCCCTTGGGGACGGCTTCTGTGAGGGTCACGGTCAGCTTTGCTGTACTTCCACCTGTCATAGAAACAGGACTAGCGGCGATCTTCAGCACTTCGAGCGTGCGCACATTAATGGTGGTCTGTACTTCTTTTCCACTAAGGGATGCTTTTAGAACGACAGGTGTTCGTGTCGCTACAGCTTTGGTCGTACACACAAAAGTCGCCGTAGCAGCATTTGCCTTGACAGCGAGCGTGGTTGGACAAACCAATGCCTGCGAGCTGCTCGAAAGGAAGAGTGTTCCACCGGCTGCCGGCATCGCACCAGTGAATGTAACCGTCACCGTAACCGGCTTGCCTCCGGCTACCGGGGATGGCAGCGCACTGATAGCCTGGATGGTTGGGCGTTGAATCGTAACATCCACCGCTGCAGACGCTCCACCGCCCACAGCCGTCGTTGTCATCACCCGAGCGACAGTATCGCCGCTTCCACCCACGGGGAGCGTTTTGAAGGGTACATCGATGACAGATTTCCCAGCAGCCACAGTTGCCTTCGCTGTGATGATAAGCGATGTACTGGAGCTTCCAAGGGAGAGTGCAGTGCCGGACTTTGGTGCAGGGCCTGTCAGCGTAACGTGAACAGCGCCGGCAGCCCCACCAGTGAGTGTGTCCGGCATCGCAGTAATGGACTGCACGGTTGGCGGGACAAGCTGGAATATCTGCGAAACCATCTGGGCATTTGCTGTCGCGGTAAGCGTCACCGTCACACCTGTCGAGACTGGCGTGGTAACGATGTTCACATCACGTTCCACTTCGCCCGCTGCAAAGGTCATGGTTGCAGGGATGATCGTAAGCGTGGATGAGCTCTTGAGAGTCACAACGAGACCACCTGTTGGTGCGGGATCAGTGAGGCCGACGGTGACCTTAAGAGGTACCCCACCAGCGACAAATGCCGGTACGATCACTTCCTTTGGAGCGATGTTTACCGTAACTATTCGGGTCTGAGACTTGTTTCCAGCACGGTCGATCGCGGTGGCCACAACTTGGTGACGCTTTCCATCCAGGGTAAGCGGCGTGCTGTATTCAAGCAACGCACCGCCATCAATGGAATAGATAACTTTATCAATCCCCGAAAGCTGATCGGAAGCAAGCATCGTGATTGTTTTGCCATCAAGGCTCGCCTGCACATCGAGTGTTGGAGAGACAGAATCAATATCGATGTTGACGCTGTGATCGCCTTCGATATTTCCGGCGATGTCAACTGCATGGTAGGTCAGGGTGTGGCGGCCATCTGTTGGGAAGTCCAAGGTCACTTTCAGTGAGGAAGTTGTTACCGGAGCACCACCATCGACTTGATAAATGATGTGTTTAACACCCGAGCCGCCAACGAGGTCAACAGCAGTTAGCGTTACGGACACCGGTCCGGAGAACCATTGTCCATCCGCACGTTCACGACTATACGAAATGGTTGTAAGCGGAGGGCGGTTATCCACACCAAGGGGATCGAAAATCATGAAGCGCTGCGCTGCGGATGTACTTCCACCGGAGTCAGTGACGTAGAGGGTGCCATAGCGGTCAACGGCCACGCGGCGTGGCCCGAGAAATGTCCGCGCCTGTCCGAAAGGTCCCTCGATGGAATTGACAAATGTCCCGTTACCACTGAAAACTTGCACACGAACGTTGGCGGTATCAGCAACAAAAACAGTTCCCTTTGAATCGATGGCAATCCCACCTATATTCGCAAACTGGCCGTAGTTAGAGCCGAAACTCCCCCACTGGTGTTTGTAAATGCCATCTTTGGAAAAGCACTGGATTCGGCTATTGCCGGTATCGACGACGTAAATGTCACCGGTTGTCTGATTGACTGCCAGCGCTGCGGGCTGATCAAACTGGCCAGGATTGACTCCAAAGGTACCGAAGGCACCGATGAAGTCGCCAGACTTGCCGAGGATTTGGACCCTGTGGTTGAGCGAGTCCGCGACATAGATCCGATCACTACCAAATGAAGCGATTCCAAGCGGCACATTGAATTTGCCAGAGGTGGTCCCACCTGTTCCAAAATTCTGGATGAACTGGCCACCTGGGCTGAAGTACTGGACGCGGTTGTTTGCCGTATCGACGATGTAGATATTCCCTGCTGGTCCCTCGCAGATATCGGTCGGATGATTGAACTTTCCGTTTGCCTCTCCGACACCGCCCCATGCGGTAAGGAATCCGCCAGCGAGGTCAAACTTCTGGATTTTGTTTAATTTTGTATCGGCAATATAGATAGCCTGGTCCCCACCAATCGCAATTCCATCAGGAGCCCGGAATTGGCTGTTGCCGCTACCAAGCGAACCAATAACCGACCGCAGTGTGTAGTCCTGCGCATGAACTGGGGCTGCGACACAGAAGACGATACCTGCAATGGTAGCTGAAGCGATGAACCTGCGGTGGATAGGAAACATTCTGACGACCTCGGCTGAGAAACTGGATTTTCTGTCTATCGAACTTTTAAGCGTACACATAAATAGTGGTGCAGAGCAACAATTGGCATCAGCCCGGGTGAAGGTCACCCGGGCTGATGTTTTGTACGGGCTATCCGGTCATCCCTAAGGAGCTGTTGTCACCGTGATTGGTGCACTCCATGCACCAGCTCCACTTGCATTCCTTGCACGAACCTGAACAGTGTAACCTCTACCTCGTGTGAGTCCGGTTCGGGTTGCAGTTGTTCTGGTTGCTGTGCTAGCAAGTACCGTTGCTCCATTTGTGAACTGGATGTCGTAGCTAGTTGCTCCGACGACCGCTGTCCAGCGGATTGGCGCCGATGTTGTCGTCACCACTCCGTTGAGTGCAAGTCCCACGACCTGACCCGGGAGCTGCCCCACCGATGTAATCGTCACGGTGTTTGACCAAGGTGAGTTGCCGAGAGGGCTGACCATTGCCACACGATAGAAGTACGCGATGTTGGCTCCGAGGCCTGTATCGGTAAAGGTCCGCAAGGCTGCACCATTCACGCTAGTCTGCACCATATTGGTGGTGAACTGCGTGTTACGTGCCCGTTGGATCACAAACCCCGTTACAGCTGCAGGTGGTGTCGCCGTCCAGTTAACCGTGATGCTCGGTGCATTCGTGTTGATTGGAACATTGACTGCCGATGCTACAGGGGCTATGGCGACTCCCACAGGAGTGGTGAGATTCGCAGCGGTGGACCATGGACCGGTGCCGGCAATATTGACCGTTGCTAGGCGGTAGTAGTAGCGGGTTGAGCCGCTTACGGTTCTGTCCACATAGCTGGTTGCCGTGCCGGATGCAGCAGCAATCGATGTGACATTCACAGTGAATGCCGCATCTGTTGCACGCTGAATCGTGATTCCCGTTGGATTAATGCCCACAGCCTGTGCCGGGTTTGTCCAGGTCACCGTCACTGTCATCGGGTTGGTTCCAGCTGCTGCCGCAGCTAAAAGTACTCCCGTTGGTGCAAGCCCCAACCGTTGCGGAGTCGTGACTGGACCAGCAACATTCGACCATGCAGACTGTGCTCCACCAACTCCAACCGCACGAACACGGTAGTAGTAAGTCGCATTCAGCGGCAATGCAGTGTTGTTGAATGACACAGCATTGGCAGTTGCAGACAGAGTCGTCAGCCCAGTGGTAAAGAGGCTGTCAGAAGCCCGCTGGATTTCAAAGCCTGTCTCAATGGCTGCATTATCGACCCAGGTAAGCTGGACACTTGATGTCGTCCCTGTGCCCGGTACAGCTGGAGCTGCCGCGAGGCTGCTTGGTGCGACCGGTAACTGAACACCCGTCGTTGCACTTGCTGTCGCAGAATAGTCACCCATTCCATACTGGTTGCTTGCCGCCAAGCGATAGTAGTACTTCGTCTGGATTGCCAGCGGAGTGTCCGAGTAGGATGTCGCATTCGTAGCAAGGCTGATGGTAGTCAGATTTGCGGTAAAGTTGGCATCCGTTGCACGCTGCATCATCACACTGGTAAGTGGATGCGCATTTGCCCCCAGAGTCCAAGTCAGATCAATACTTGGCGCCGCGGTAGTGGTTGGAGGCGGCGTTGCCGAAACACCACTGATCACTGCCGGAAGCTGACCTTCCGTGGTTACAACAACTGCTCCCACCCAGGTATTCGAGTCTGCCGACTTGATCCTATAGTAGTAGGTGGTCTTTGCAGCCACGGTGGAATCCACCATGTCACTGCTCAGGCCGCTTGCCGTTACATCCACAACATTTGCCGTAAATGTCCGATTAGTGGAACGCTCAACAATAATCCCTGTAGCTGACGGGGTGTTGTTTATCCAGAACAGCTGAACGGATGGTGCACTGCTTGACAATGGGCTCGCATATGCCGTCAGGCTTGCAAGTCGGATGTTGCTTACGACACTTATTGAACAGGTTGCCTGCGTCGACTCGCCACCACCATTGATGGCAGAAATTCGATACTGGATCGTCCCCCCAATCGTCGGATCTTTGTCAATCCAGCTTGTAGTACCCTTTGGAACCGTCGCGACGACAGACCAGAGCAGTCCACCACCTGCAGCCCGTGCACCTGCATTCCGTTCAATACGGTAATTCCAGTTCACCACCGATGCATCACTCCAGGAAACCTCAACCCCAGAGGCAACAATGCTTGCACCCGCCCCAGTTGGAGCGACAGGTGCCGTCTTCGAGACGCTGATGCTGACCGGTCGCATCATGTCATTCTCTTCGTGACCGAGGAGGTGACAGTGCCATGCGTAGTCCCACATAAAGTTGGTGTTTGCATTGGTGATGGTTATTGGGCCAGCACCGGAGAGATCCTGAACTTCAATCTGCGCACCAACAGCCTTGGTTGGGTCAAGTGGGCGGATGTTATCTGGAACGGCAAACGGTAGGAACATGTGCTTTGGACGCATCGCAACAATACAGTCCTGCAGCGGGTGCATCTTGATGGATTCTTTCCAACCGAGTTCATTCGCTTCCGGCCAAGTGACTGCACCATCCCAGCCAACACGATTCACAATCTGAACATCAAAGAGGTGGAAGTGCATCACATGAGAGTCAACACCGTTATGGGTGACCTTCCAGATCTGAACCTTGTCATCCGACATGTTTTCCGTTGTCGGGTCAAAGTACCCCAGAGGGACAGTAACCTGATTCGCATATGTCGTGAATGGCATTTCGACACCAAGCGTCGCATTCATCCGGCCATACTGCAGCTCAAAGAGCTCTTGTATAGCCTTAGGCTCCATTTTTGTACTGACCGCAGGTCCTGTTGGGGCTCCGGTCTTTTCATCCAATGGAGTGAATGTCAGTGATGTCGCATTGATTGCACTGT
>CAIRTT010000494.1 GCA_903881535.1 uncultured Armatimonadota bacterium | reverse complement strand
CTCAACCTCTTCTTCTTCTATCTTGGGCAGCTATACGGCCCACTTCAGGGGATGACGCGTATCGCGGACTGGTTGTCACGGGCCCTTACGAGTGCCGAGCGTGTGTTTGAGGTCATGGACACTGAGCCTGATGTTGCTGATGCTGTAGATGCGCAACCGATGCCACTTATTACAGGAGCGGTCACCTTTGAGAAGGTCAGCTTTGGCTATGACAAGGCGCGGCGTGTCCTAGATGACTTCAGCCTCGATGTCAAGCCGGGTGAGATGATTGGTCTTGTTGGCCATTCGGGAGCTGGCAAGTCCACGGTCATCAACCTGATTTCGCGTTTCTATGATCCGAATGAGGGCCGTATTTTGGTGGATGGCATTGATATGCGGAAGATCAAGCTCCACGACCTGCGAAGTCAGCTTGGGATCGTGCTCCAGGAGCCTTATTTGTTCCCGGGAAGCATTTATGAGAACATCGCCTACGCCAAGCCAAGTGCTGATCCACTGAGTGTGATCAAGGCAGCCAAGGCGGCGAATGCGCACGACTTTATTATGCGTTTCGCGGATGGCTACGATACCCAGGTCGGCGAGCGTGGGGCGCGCCTGTCGGGTGGCGAGCGCCAGCGGATTTCGATTGCGCGTGCGATTTTGCATGACCCGCGCATTTTGATTCTGGATGAAGCAACGGCATCCGTGGATACCGAGACGGAGAAGCAGATTCAGGAAGCGATTGAGCGCTTGATTGCGGGCCGAACGACATTTGCGATTGCGCACAGGTTGTCAACGCTTCGCAATGCGGACCGTCTGGTTGTGGTTGAGAAGGGTAAGATTGCCGAGGTTGGCACCCACGATGAGCTTTTGGCCAAGGAAGATGGAATTTTCCGTAAACTGGTCGATATGCAGAAGGAAGTCAACGAGTTACGGGTGGTCTAGCGATAGGGCAGTTCTTTGCAAACCCGTACGAGCTCAGTAAGTGCCCCTGCGTCCAGCACCGTGTGGGTTCCATAGTCAACATTTCCCCACTGCGTGGCTGGTCCATGTTGAACACTTCGTGGGCCTGCGTGGATGTATTCGGTTCCCAGCACCCCATGTAGTTCGGCAACATTGGATGCCCGAATTCCGCCGGCGGGCACAAATGTCAAGCTCTTATAGTGTTCTAACCAGCGGACTAAATTGGGGCTCCCAGCCATACAGGTTTCCCCTCCGCCGCTTGTCAAAATACGGTTGACACCAAGGTTTTCCAGCTGGGCCAGAGCATTGTCCGGGTCGACACAGACATCGATGGCTCTATGGAACACCGTCTGGAGTCCAAATGTCTGCGCTGTGTTTACCAATGCTTTGGTTGCTGGCAGATCGAGCATCCCCGCCTCAGTCAATGCACCAAAGACGACACTATCGACACCTTGTGCGATCAGCCGGATGTCGAGACACATCGCATCGATGGCTTCGCGTTCGTAACAAAATCCCCCGGCGCGAGGGCGTATCAGAACGGCGATAGCGATACGCGTGCCGGCAAGCGCTTCCGCGATACCCGCCACTACCCCTGGAGTCGGCGTAAGGCCACCAAGCTCGGGAGCGGCACCAACTTCGACCCGGCTAACTCCAGCTTCTGCAGCCGCAAGCGCATCATCGACGCTTTCCACCACAACCTCAACTTTAACCATTGCAGCTCCATCCAAGTAAGAATGCCATTGTTTCCAACATTCCACTCATTCCCGTAATTCAGCGGATATCACACACCATAAAGGCATTGTAAGATGTCAATGTTCCTGAATAAGGCATGTCCCGGAAGAAAGAAAACTATGAAAAGTTTAATTCTTGCTCTCGCAATCGCTGTAATGACCACCAGTGTGATGGCCCAGACAAAGCCTGAAGCCAAGGCAGCAGTAAAGAAGTCCTGCTGTGCAGTTAAGACAGCAGTAGCAAAGAAGAAGTGCTGCGAAGTCAAGAAGGCTGAAAAGAAGGAATGCAAGGACTGCGGTATCAAGGCAGCTGCAAAGAAGTAAATGTTGGTTTGATGTTTTGAACCAGCGGGCCGCACACGGGATGACTCCCCGCAACGGCCCGCATCCCGTTTAAGGGATTGCTATTCCCCCGCCGCCGTCATAATTGGCATATACAGCTCGGTTCGCAGTTCATCCACTGGACAGCTTCTTGGATCGCTGACAT
>CAIRTT010000493.1 GCA_903881535.1 uncultured Armatimonadota bacterium | reverse complement strand
GAAATGTCACTGTCCAACACAAATGCCAGATCCTGTTGACCTGCTGCGCCACCAATAGAATAAGGTTGCCCGTTTAGAGTGACGAGACACTCACGAGATGTGGCTCGAACGAGCTCGGTCTCTTGTCCGGAGGGAGCGTGTCGAATGACAGAGAGTGTTGCCATCGTCTGATGACACAGAATCTCACGGGCAATGACGCCGTTGGACAGGGTGAAGAAGATCGCACCATCGCGACGTTCATGAGTGATTCGTGCAGTATTCATGGTGTGGTCCGGATATGAAAAGACCGGGGTTGCCGATTTAAGGGAACCCCGGTCAATGCGCTTACGGTTTACGCACGCTCGTCAATCGGAACGAACTTGTAATCTCGTGGTCCAACATAAATCGAAGCCGGGCGAATCAAGCGCGCATCTTCGATTTGATCGAGCATGTGAGCGGTCCAGCCACTGGTACGTCCGATCGCAAAGATTGGTGTAAACAGCTCACTTGGAACTCCAACCGCATGCAGTATAAGCGCTGCAAACAGCTCAACGTTTGCATAAAGATCACGACCAGGTTTCAGCTCGGCAAGAACCTTGACCGTCGTGTCTTCAACGGCTTTTGTTAGTCGTAGCAAGTGGTCATCACCGGTGAGAGCTGCCATCCGTTCCGCAGCAGAGGACAACAATGCTGCGCGTGGGTCACGCACTTTGTATACGCGATGTCCAAAGCCCATGATGCGCCGGCCGCTGAGCATCTCGTTACGGATAAATGCATCCGCATTTTCTGGCTCGCCGATTTCCTGGAGCATTTTGAGGACTGGTCCAGGAACACCGCCGTGTTTGGAACCCTTCAGCGCGCCGATGGCACCCGTCAGTGCGGAAACCATATCGGAGTCAGTGCTCAGGATAACCCGCCCGGTGAACGTAGATGCATTCAATCCGTGTTCGGCGACCGCAACCAGATAGGCATTCAATGCATCCACACGAGGTTGGGATGGCTCTTCACCCTCAAGCATGTAAAGAAAGCCTGCGGCAAGATTATGCTCAGGCTTAGGGTGGACCAGATCCAGGCCTTGGCTAAGGCGATAAGCATGCGCAACGATAGCTGGCATTTGTGCTTGCAATCTGGCTGCACGATGCTTGTTGACATCGAGGTCAAGCGAACCAAGCGTGTCATCGTCAATCGAGAGCATCGATGCTCCAATACGTACGATGTCCATTCCGGTGGCTTTGTCACCGATGGTCTTCAAGCACGTCACGACCTCTTCTGGTAACTCGCGCGCGGATGACATCGTTTGGAGCAGTGTGTCAAGCTCAGCTTGGTTTGGGAGCTTGCCATGCCACAAGAGATAGGCGACCTCTTCAAAAATCACATTGCCAGATAGCTCGCTGATGTCATAGCCACGCAGCGTCAGCTTGCCGTTTTGGCCATCCACTTCGGCGATATTGGTCGCTGCGGCAACAATGCCCTCAAGTCCACGCGCCACTTGTGGCTGATTTGGTTCGGTCGTACTCATTCGGACAGGTCTTCCTCAATGAAAAATCTAAGGTGTTTTGGCAACGCCCAATGCGGCCACATCGCCAAGTGATTCTAGCGTAAACACAGGAACGAATTCAATAGCAACGAAGTCTGCATTAGTTAGGACTGTCTGCATTTGTTTGGTAGAGTACAAAAATGCAACGTGATAACGCGTCTGGACCAGAGCTTAGGGGCTTGACGCTCGCTATTGACCGCAGCGTATCGTTCACGCACGTGCCTGGAGATGTCCATCAGCGCTATGCGCGCTGTTCGCACCCGACTGCGCTTGCG
Organism: uncultured Armatimonadota bacterium; assembly: GCA_903881535.1. Taxonomy (GTDB): domain Bacteria; phylum Armatimonadota; class Armatimonadia; order Armatimonadales; family Armatimonadaceae; genus CAIRTT01. The sequence continues at coordinate 2,608 of CAIRTT010000493.1, read as the reverse complement.
CTCGAACATGACATCGCTGCGCTCGAGTACGCGGAAGCCTGTAGGGTTACATCGAGTGGAATGGCTGCAATCACTGCAGTGCTAATGGCAGTCTGTCGACCGGGAACTACGATATTCACCCATACTGTTGCTTACTCTGGAACGCTTAAGCTCATCAGTCGCTTATCTGATCAATGGGGTGTTATGCACGAGCCACTTGATCTGACATCGCTGAATGCATTGGAAATCGCAGGATACAAGTCTGGGGATGTCCTTTGGCTGGAAAGTCCCGCAAATCCTAATCTGGACATCCTCCCGATGCGCTCTCTCGCAAGCTTCGCTAGGCAGCATGGCCTGATATCAATTGCTGATAACACACTCTGTACACCCATTGGATGTAATCCACTCAAGCTTGGAGTGGACATCGTTGTTCACTCGGCTACGAAGTATATGGGTGGTCACGGGGATGTGCTTGCTGGAGCGATTTGTACTTCTGAGCTGTTGATGGAACGGATTGAGCCGTGGAGGGTACTCCAAGGTGGCACGTTGTCGGCGGATGCTGCATGGCTTGTGCATCGTGGTTTATCCACACTTGCGATGCGCTTTGCTCGCCACTGTCAAAATGCAAAGGATGTTGCATCCTTTTTGAGCACGCATCCAGCGGTCACAGTACTAAACTTCCCGGGGATACCCGAAAATGAATATTACGAGGCTGCCGCCGCTGAGCATCCCGGTGGTATTGGTGGACTCCTTAGTTTCCACTATGCTGGGGAAGTTGATAGGATGCTAACTCGGTTAGACCATTGCAGTATTGCTCTTTCGCTAGGGGAGCCGATGACGCTGGTTGCACATCCTGCCAGTATGTTGAGATGTGATGGCGGCCATTCAGCGCTTGGGCAGCTCTGCCCGAATCTGATTCGTGTCGCTGTAGGTTTGGAGGACCCATGCTTGGTGATAAACGACCTGAAACAGGCAATGCTGGTGTAGGACCGGATCCCATCACGCTTGGAGCACGAATCCAGCGTATTCGTATGCGTATGAATCTCTCTGTCCGGGATGTTGCAGAAAAGGCAGGCGTGAACAAAAACACTATCCTGCGCCTTGAAAAGGGACTAACGCCATCTTATACAACCCTCAATCGCGTTTGTGAGGCTCTTGGAATACACATCGCGCAGCTGACCCGCCAGGATGCGCATGACGAAACAACGATCGCTATACATAGCCGGATGAATGAAGGACGGTCCCAGCTCGCAGCCGATGAGACTGCTTTGCTGACATCCCTTGAATGCCGCCTGCCCGATGGCAAAATAAATAGTGCACTATTGGAACTTTATGATCGTACAGAGCCGGTAAATCATCCCGGTGAAGAGTTCATTTTCTGTTTGCGTGGGACCGCACTGTTGACGGTTGGTGGGCAAACCTATACGCTAGCCGAGGGAGATGCTGCTACATTTTGGAGCACTGAGATTCATCGGTATGCTCCAGCTGAGGAAACTCCGGAAGAATCATTACCAGTACTGTTACTTACGGTGTGGCTTGATACCCGCGATGAGCGCTGATAACCACGAGGGGAACGAACGAATATGATGTCCATTGGAATGATTGCCGCACTGGCAATGCTTGGTACAGCACCCGGCCAGCAAACAACTGTCAAGTTAAACTACGATGCTAAGGCGACAGCAACCGCGCGTGTAGGCTACATGCCTATCCGTGTTGAGTTGACGTCCATCAAGCCGGATTCAATCAAAAAAGAGCCTGTCTACACTGGCACCGCACGTTACGGAGTTATCAAAGCCGGCGACAGCAAGAAGTCAAACGTTGCTGTTGTTTTGGATGAACCCGCTGGTGGTGAGTTCCGGATTTACGTTGACTCAAACGCCGATGGTGACCTAACCAATGATGGCGATTCCGTCTGGTCTAAGAAAACGGATCAGGGCAGTGGCCGAACCCTCTATGGACCAGTTGATAAAACGGTAAAGGCAACCTATGAAGGGCGTGGACGTAAGCCTGTAGACACCGGAATCAGCCTTTATAGGATCGCTAGTCCAACATTGGATGCATTACTGATGTACCGCAACGGTGGACGCACGGGTGAAATCACCCTTGGCGGCGCTCCATACAAAGCAACTCTCGTTGAAAACGATACAGATGGCATATATTCCAAATCGCTGGATGATAAAGACCAGCCACTCCCAGGAAATGTAAAATCGGGACGACCGGTTTGGTTAATCCTTGAAGCTGATGGCAAGAAGCAGCAAGTCGACATCCGGATGCCGTTTGAAATTGCTGGCAAGGCATACGTTGCGAGCGCAACAAATGATGGTTCCACGCTCACCGTCGAACCAACGACACGTGTTGCGAAGAAGGCTCCCGCCGCCCCGCAGCGCCCGCCGATTATCGCAAACGGCAAAGATGCGCCTGACTTTGTGGTTACCACGCCAGAAGGCGCCGAAGTAAAGCTCGCTGATTACAAAGGCAAAGTCGTAATTCTCGACTTCTGGGCAACTTGGTGTGGGCCGTGCATGCGCTCGATGCCACATCTCGAACAAGTCTGGAAGAAAGTTCAATCTAAAAACGTAGTGGTGCTGGCTGTCTGCGTATGGGATGACAAGGCCGCTTACGATAAGTG
>CAIRTT010000492.1 GCA_903881535.1 uncultured Armatimonadota bacterium | reverse complement strand
ACGGAAGGCCGGACATGGTTTGAGACCGACTTTCCAAACTGGATGAAGGAAGAACCCAAGAAGTTCACTCCCGATTCCCGCTCGGATGAACACGGGTCCTACATCATCGAGGCGCTCGAGACTGGACGCGTGTACCGCGGACATTTCAATGTGCCAAACGATGGGTACATCTCAAATCTCCCGGATGGCTGCATCGTCGAAGTTCCGGGTTATGTCGACCGAAATGGCATTAATGTGCCGGTCGTCGGTCCCCTTCCACTTGCCTGCGCCGCGACGTGTGCCGCAAGCGTTCGCGTTCAGGAAATGGCCGTCGAGGCTGCAATTAATGCCGATGTCACGCTGCTGAAGCAGGCGATGCTGCATGATCCGCTGGTGGGTGCCGTCTGTAACCCAGAAGAGGTTTGGCAGCTGACGGATGAGCTGCTCGTCGCACAAGCTGAGTGGCTACCGCAGTACGCCGCGAAGGGTGCAATCGATGATGCCGCAAGAAGGCTCGAAACGGCTGAACGCCTCGGCATGCGTGTCAAAACGGATGGGACCTACCAGGGTGCAGCGCGCATTGCGATTAAGTCTGTGGATGCGCTTCAGGCGGATGCAACAGCAGCAAGAGAAAATGCACAAGCGGCCGATAAAGGAAAGCAGACACATAACGCGTAGGATTGGGCGGGAAATGCGACATCAAGGTTAGAATGGAGGTCCAATGGACGACGTCACAGGCATCTTAAAGACCCTCCTCAGCCTGACTGCGCTCGTGGATCCGCTTGGCGCCATCCCAGTCTTTCTTACCGTCACCGCACATCAAAGCGCACAAAAACAACGTCTGACTGCCCGAAGGGCGGCTCTTTGGGCGTTTCTTATTCTGCTGATTTCCGCCGCGGCTGGAAAATACGTCCTCGAAGTGTTCGGGGTTTCTGTTGCAAGCATGCGCGTCGCCGGAGGCATTTTGTTCCTGTTTATGGGCATCGAAATGCTGCGCGCCGAGCCGAACAGAACCATTAATGAGGATGAAGTTGAGGAGGCTGAGCACCACAACGATGTCGCAGTCGTTCCGCTGGCTCTGCCGCTGCTCGCGGGTCCCGGGGCGATGGGCGCCGTTATCCTCCTCGCTGACCGTGGCCCGATGTGGCCGCAGCTACCCAAGGTCGGAATTGTGGTCGGTGCCGTGATGCTTATCTCGTGGATCTGTCTCCACCTCGCCGCACCGATTGGAAAACGCCTCGGGGTGACAGGCCTTAATATCCTGAACCGCGTGATGGGCCTGATTGTCGTGGCAATCGCTGTCGAGTTTATCGTCGCAGGGGTCAAGCAACTCTGGATGGGAACTCTAAGTTAGCTATACCCTTGTAGGGTATGGGAAGGTTTTTAAACCATGATGCAGGGAAGTGCAACGAAGCAAGCGTCTCCTGTTATTTCGTTCTCGAATGATCCGTGGCCGGACTACCGTGGGCCTCAAATGTGTGGACATTCACCGGCAAAAACGGCACCTGTAAAATGGTCTGAGCTCAAAGGTCTGGCCTGGAAGACGGCATTACCAAACGAGGGATTTTCCAGCCCGGCGATCACCAACAGCCTCGCCTGGATGACGCATGCCGACCCCAAAGGCGCCGAGCAATGGGCGATCGCCGTTGACATCAACACTGGCAAAATCATCCATAACATCAAGCTGTTCACCAACACAGCCCCCGAACCGCTCGGTACGGATGGCAATACGTACGCATCCCCAAGCGTTGTGTCTTCCGGCGGGCGGGTGTTTCTGCACTTCGGGACATACGGGACAGCAGCGCTCGATGCAAAATCTGGCAAGGTTCTCTGGACGCGCCGGGACATTAACTGCCAGCACTACCGCGGGCCGGGCTCGAGCCCGGTCATTTATGGAAATCTGCTGATCTGCACCTACGATGGCATCGATGTCCAATTCGTCACCGCACTCGATGTCCGTTCTGGGGAAACCGTTT
>CAIRTT010000491.1 GCA_903881535.1 uncultured Armatimonadota bacterium | reverse complement strand
GGTGCCATCCTGAAAAATACGCGCATCAAAGCCTTCCAGAATACCGAGGGAGCCATCCCCGATCGGTGTGCGCAAGCTTGGCATCCGGCCTGTGCGGTGTCCAAACGGCCAAGGGACATCCGGGGGCGTATCGGCGGATGCAGGCTCAGGGCCATTCGTCGTCTGGTTGTAGGTTGGGAGCATGGTGGAGTGAACCAGCATCCGTGATGTGTAAAACCACTCAATTCCGCGGCGCAGCGCGGCGACTTCGGCATTTGGCGGCAGGGGAGCGGTTTTCGTGTACATCGGGCGGACAGCGGCATCCCAGGTCAATTGTTTGATGTCCGACGACGGAGCCAGCCAGCGCAAAATGTACGTCCAAATGGCAATCCAGGCATCCGTCGGCGCGTAGCGCGCCCGTACAAAGCAGCTGAGTTTGCTGGATGCCAGCAAAACTTCCACATTCATTTCCAGGGTTTGGATGCCAAGGATTGGCTGACTGTCGCGCGCGGGTCCGAAGACCGCCCGGTCAAAACCTGCAACGCGTCCAATCGCAATTAGGGTGTTTGGAAGAGACATAGGGATGAAATGACAGCCATGAATGGCAAGAATGCGGTTACGCTGCACGCCTTCACCGAAGGCATCCGTCGTAACAACCGCACGTTCCCAGTGTGTCCGCCGTGGCGCCGCTGTGGGAATTCCGGGGATGGTCGCCGGGTATTCCACAAACAAACGCAATTTCTTTTCTGTCGTAGCCTGCCAGGTAGCGTCATCCACCGTGGTTCGTGTTTCCGGATACGTTTCTGCAAGCAAGAGAAGGGCATCGCCTCGCTTTGCCGCATCAATCGCAGAACTTTGCGTTGCATGTACTTGGTGCTGAATGCCATTTTTCTGCAAGACCTTGACGAGGTCATTGGTCGGGAGGCTGACGATATGAATGAGGGGTTTGGCCATATGGGAAAACCCTTATGCACCGCCGGGCAATTGTCCTGTTTAATGCAACATCCCCCGCGATCACTGGAGATTTGCACCATGGCAGAAGCAACCGAATCCGCCCACAAGGCCCATATCAACGATGCGGCATCCCGCGGCCTCCCGGGCGTCATGTTGCGTCCAATCAAGGTCACGATGATGGGAGCCGGCTCGGGATTTACACCGCGGCTTAGTAATGACATTTTGTCTATCCCTGGGAATGTCGGTGGCACGCTTGGCCTGGTCGACATCGATGCCAGCCGCCTTGCAACCATGCACGGCCTCATCCAAAAGCTGATCGATCAAATGGGCCTCTCCGACAAGTGGAGGGTGGTCTCAAGCACGAACCGCCGCGAGATCCTCCCGGGAACCGATTACCTCACAAACTGCATCGAAGTCAGCGGCCTCGCCTGTGTCCGCCACGACAATGACATCCCGAAAAAATATGGAATCGATCAGTGCATCGGTGACACGATTGGCCCGGGTGGGCTGTTCAAAAGTCTGCGCACGATTCCGGTGTTCCTGGATGTCCTTCGCGATGCAGAGCAGCTTTGCCCGCTGGCATTGGTGCTCAACTACACAAATCCGATGTCGATGCTTTGTTTAGCGGCATCAAGGGTGTCAACTCTCCCGCTTGTTGGACTGTGTCATTCGGTTCAGGGCACGAGTGCGCTGCTCGCAAAGCGCGCAGGCGTTGCGGTTGAGGAGATGGAGTGGGACTGCGCGGGCATCAATCACCTCGCTTGGTTTACCAAACTACGCCACGGTGGCGATGACTTATATCCAAAGCTGATGGCGATGGCAGAGCAGGACATCGCCGGGAATCCTGTCGATTTGGAAGATGCCGATGACCTTGTACGCAAGGACATGATGCTGCATTTTGGGGCATTTATCACCGAGTCGAGTGGTCACTTGTCAGAGTATCTCCCGTATTACCGAAAGCGTGCGGACCTTATCGAGCGCTATGCACGTAGCGGCTATCACGGTGGATCTAGCTTTTATGCAGATAACTGGCCGACGTGGCGCGCGAATGCGGATGCTGAGCGCGAAGCGATGGTCACTGGCGAAAAAGAGATCGGCTGGGAGCGTTCGTGGGAATACGCGAGCTGGATTATCGAGGCGCGGGAGAAGGACACTCCGTATCGTATACACGGAAATGTTCCGAACACGGGCGGGCTGATTACAAATCTGCCATCGGATGGCATTGTCGAAGTCGCATGTATGATCGACCGAAACGGCATTAATCCAACCCGCTATGGTCATCTTCCAAGTCAAATGGCTGGGATTTGTCAGTCGAATATGGCGATGTACGAGCTTGGGGCGCAGGCCGCGGTTGAGCGGTCGGTGGAGAAGGCGATTTATGCCTTAATGTTGGATCCGCTGACGGCGGCGGTGTGCAGTCCGGCGGAAATCAAGGCGATGACACTTGAGCTATTCGCCGCGGAAGCGGAGTTTCTTCCCGGTTACAAGTAAGTGTGTTGAGTGGAACGAAAGTTGCATGCCTCTCTAGCGTGAGTGCATCCAACGTTCTATACCTCATCCGAAATGAGTTCGGAGTCAGCGACTTTATTCCACTTCGTGGCATTTGTGGCTTTCTTGCTGGGTTGATTCCGAAGTGGCGATTTCCACGTATCCGTGCTGCGCTGTACAGGCTTGCAGGTTTTAACATCGCCCGGAAGGTCACCCTCTTTGGCCCACTGATTTTGCGTGGCCATGGCCGTGCTTGGCACAAACGCCTTACGATTAGTGAAGGTGCCTGTATCGCTCCAAATGTCGAGCTTATCCTCGATGGCGAATGCCACATCGGCAAAAACGTAACACTTTCTCCCGGTGTCGTGATTCACACTGGGACACATCAGGTTGGCTTTGGCAGCCAGCGTTGCACCCCGGATGTCATAGGCAAAGCCGTCAGCATCGGGGATGGTGCATGGATTTGTCTTAATGCCCTTGTCCTCCCTGGCGTTACGATTGGTGCCGGCGCTGTGGTTTCCGCGGGGGCTGTTGTCTCCACGGATGTTGAACCACACACCATGGTTGCGGGGAACCCAGCGGTCGTTGTTGGCAACCTGCCGTTCAAAAACAGATGATGACTGGGCTTGACTGCGTTACCGACACGGATGAAACCCGGTGGACACCGGCATTGCGTCGGCTTGTCTTTACCGATTTGGAGTGCGAGCGATTCTCTATTCTGGTGGCGCCGGCGCGGTTACTCAATCAACTCTTTGCCATCAAGGAAGCATGCGTAAAGGCTTGCTCGGGAGCTGTTTTGCCTCCCCAAATTGAAGTTGCCGTTGGGATGAGCCGTGCCAGTATGGTCAGCCGACGAGGGGAAAACATCCCAGTCAGTGGAAGTGAATTTACTGTTAGCGCATCGACCAGTAAGACTGGCTTGACCTTGGCTGTTGCCTTTCGCAATGCATCCCTAGATTTAGTTACAAAGTGTGAGGCCTAAACATGGATATCCGTGAACAAATCAAACTTGCCAGTGGACTCCTCAAGAGTGGAGCTGCGGCACAGGCGCTGGAAACCATCCTGCCAGTACTCGGGTCAGAACCGCAAAACACACGCGCATCACTTGTTGCCGCAGAGTGTCAGCTTGTGCTTGGGAACAAGTCAGGTGCCCTCATAGTTCTGGCAGCGGCAGGAAATGCTGCACCCACGACATCCACGATGTCGGCAATTGCACGCCTTCTGACAAAGAGCGGCGGGGATCCGTCAATCCGTGCAGCGGTCATAGGCCACGGGACACTTGAGCCTCTGGCTGATCATCTGTGTGTTGCGGCGGCGGCGGTCGGCATTCATGCATCCGTAAAAGCGGGTGAGTATGACCAATGGGCCCGTGAGCTGATGGACCCAAGCGCCGACATTTGGCAACATCAACCACAGGTTGTCTTCCTGACTCTGGACACCGCGACGTTGCTTGCGAAGCTGGTTGACGATGCAGTGCTTGGCGTGGATGCTATGCTGGCTTACATCGACGATGCCATTCTGATCCTAAAACAAATGCTTACAGCCGCCGCCGCGGCTCACCCCGGTGTGCAGCTTGTTGTACACGGCTTTGGACATTGCGCGAACGTGATGCCAGTGGTCGGTGGCGATTCCGAGAATCATCCAGCGAACCGCCTGGCCATCGCAAACCAGCGGTTTCGCAATACACTTTCAAAAGATGTACCTGGAGTGGTTGTTCTTGACCAAGCCGGAATTGAAGCCAGTGTCGGAACATCTAATATCCGGGATGAACGTCTGTACTTCCTCGCGGGGATTCGTTTCACCGATGCCCTTATGCGAACGATGGCTGAGTATCAGGCATCCATTTTGATGGCTCTTCTCGGAAAGACACGCAAGTGTTTGGTTCTTGATTGCGACCATACGCTTTGGGGTGGGGTTGTGGGCGAGGATGGCATCCTTGGAGTACATGTCGGCGGGTCGTCTAACCCCGGAAATGCCTTTGCTGCCTTTCAAAAAGGTATCAAACGCCTGCAGAGCCGTGGTGTCATCCTCGCTGTTTTGTCCAAGAACAATGAGCAGGATGCACTGGATGTTTTTCAAAAGCATCCAGGAATGCTTCTCCGTGAAACCGACATCGCCGCACATCGCATCAACTGGAACGACAAGGCTAGTAACCTAACCGAGCTTGCCCGTGAGCTGAATATCGGCACAGATTCGATGGTCTTTCTCGATGACAACCCGATGGAGCGCGCTCTGATGCGGCAGGTGCACCCTGAGGTTTTGACGCCTGAACTACCCGCGGATCCGAGTGCCTATGCTGCATTTTTGGCAGGCCTGCGTGTCTTTGAAACGCTGCAGCTCACGGGCGAAGATGTCAATCGCACGAAATCGTATGCAGAGAACCAGCAGCGCGCCAGCCTCGAAAAGGCAGCTGCCGGCGACTACAATGCCTATCTCCACAGCCTTGGAATACGTGTTCAGTGCATCGCATCACAGCCTGGGTCGCTCTCCCGCATTACTCAGCTCATCAACAAAACCAACCAGTTCAACGCGACAACACGCCGCGTCACAGATGCTGAAGTTGCGGAAATGCACGACTCTCCTGAGTGGATTGTCATCGAAACACACGTTGCAGACCGCTTTGGCGACAGTGGCCTCACTGGCATTGCACTGTGCGAAGTGAGTGGTTCCACGCTGCGGATTGACAATGTTCTTTTAAGCTGCCGTGTACTTGGGCGGGGCGTTGAAACGACGCTGATGGCTTGCATCATAAAGGCTGCTCTCGCGCACGGCTGTACCAGCATCACTGGTCTGTACATTCCATCCGCCAAGAATGCACCGATTGCAGACTACTTTGACAAGGTTGGGTTTACGGCATCCGAACAGCCGGATGCCAGTAAACACTACACTGCGACAACGGCTGCGCTGAGCACTGTGACATCACCCGCCTGGATTTCACTTACGTCTTCTTGGCAGGCATAGAGGTTGCATGGGATTCAATCAGTGGATGTATCGGCGCAGGCTAGTTCACGAACATTTGGACAGAGGATAGAGATGACAGAACTGCAGAGCAAAATTTTGGATGTAATCGCTGAGACATTGATGATCGACACCGATGATTTGTCGCACGATGCGGCGATGGGCGTTGTGCCTGAGTGGACAAGCTTTGCGCACCTCTCGCTGATGGCTGCGATTGAAGAAGCATTTGGCATCGAGCTCAGCATGGATGAAATGTCAAAAGCAACATCCTTGGAGACGCTGACCGCCACAGTGCACGCTAAAGTCGGCTAGACAAAACTACGAGCGACTACACAAATACCCAACCTGCAGCCCATGCTGATGATGGTAAATCGTTGTGTGGTTAAGCCCGGCGACAGTGAGCGCGTCCTTCATGAAAGCTTCACTTTCAGGAAAGTCGCTGCTCCACATATGCTTTGCAATTGTGCCCTTGTCGACTGTCGAAACTGGCCAGTCCGCGATGAGATCTAAGTACATCTGGACGGTTTCATCCCGTGACATGCCG
>CAIRTT010000490.1 GCA_903881535.1 uncultured Armatimonadota bacterium | reverse complement strand
GGGGTTTCCGCCAACCTCCCGATCTATCTGACCGAGGTCCTGCACGCAAAACCATCCGATCTGGGGGTGTTCTTTGCCTTCGGCGTGGTTACAGAAGTGTTGGTGATGTTTCAGGTCGGTAAGTTCACAGATCGCACGGGGCGTCGCCCGGCGCTCTTACTCGCATTCGGCCTACTTCCCCTCCGCCTGATTGCCTACAACTTCGCTCCAACACCGCTCTGGGCCGCCGTCGTACAGTCACTCCATGGCCTGAACTTTGGAATCGTCGGCGCCATCGCGATTGCCTACATTAATGACTGTTCGGAAGAAAGTAAGCGCGGAAGCGAACAGGCGCGCCTCGCCGTAACTGCGGGCATTGCCACAGCATTCAGCATGTGGCTCTGTGGATGGATGATGCAAAATTATGGCTTTCCGGCGATGTTCTTCACAATGAGCGCCGTGGCCAGCATCGGTGGGCTGATCTTGTTCCTATTTGTGGATGAATCTCATCCATCGTTTCGCCACCGGAAAGCCATCCTAAGCAGACGACTGGATCGCGATGCTGGCTAAAGAAAGCATCCTTCCGGGTATCAGCTGGGCAAAGTGTATTCTCCTAAGTTTTGTGATGGCAGTAACCGTGTCGGTTTATGGCCTCCTCGAGCCCTACACGGCTCCCTTCTGGAAAGCATCCGGCCTCTCCACACTTCAGATCAATATTGTTTCCAGCTGCGCTCTTCTGACCGGCCTTGCTATCCAACCGCTGCTCGGAAAGCTGTCAGACAAATGGGATGCGCGCCGCCCGGTGATGTTTATCTGTGGAAGCGCAGCCGCGGCGGCGATGGCAGCCTTTCCATACGTCTCGGCGCCATGGAAATTCTTCCTCCTCCAAGCCATCGTCCTTAATGGCTACCAATACTTGAACATCGTTGGAGGTGTAATCATCGGGCGGCTGGTCGGCCCGGATGGCAGCGGGGATGCGTACTCACAGCTGCGGGTCTATGGAAGCATCGGGTACGTTATCGTCGCCCAGATCTCAGGTAAGCTCCTGCCCCAAAGTGCGCAGATGTCCGTTGATGACCTACGGCCGGTTTACATTTATGGTCCGATGTTCTTTGCGCTGGTCGCAGTTCTCGCCTGGTTTATTCCGGACCCACGCCGCGGACATCAACCAAACACCGCCTTTGCTGGACATACCCCAGATGGCAAACATCGTCAGAGCAACCACGTCCCGGCACCGCACCTGATTCCCCGCTACCTGCTTGCGTTCTTCTTTTATCAAGCGGCCCTTTATGGCGTGACGGGCAACCTGTCGCTTTACATCACCGAGCGGCTTCACGCAAAACCCAGCGCGCTTGCATCGTTCTTTATCGCAGGTGTCGTCGCCGAAATCATCATGATGATTCTCATCGGACGGATTTCCGACCGCTTTGGACGCCGTCCGGCTCTGATTGTGGCATTTGTCGCACTGCCATTCCGCCTGGTGGGCTATATTTTTGCACCAACGCCGCAGTGGGCTTCAGCGGTACAGGCGATGCACGGGCTCAACTTCGGCATCATCGGAACCGTGGGGATTACACTTGTAAATGACTGTGCAGAAGAGCATCGACGCGGAACCGAACAGGCACGCCTCGGGGTGACCGCAAGCCTTGCGACGGCAGTTGGTCAGTGGATTTGCGGATTTATCCTGCAGAAGGCGGGCTTCACCCCAATGTTCATCGCGATGACGGGGCTTTCGCTCATAGGTATCGCCCTCATGATCTTCCGCGTACCGGAGACACATCCGAGATTCCGAAGAGCCGATATCTCTGCTGGGCTGTAAGCCTATTTCATGAGCTGCAGGCGGATACGGTTGATGTAGCGGACATCCCCATATGGGCGGCGGAGGACTTCACGCTCGAGGGTGATGACGGCGCGTCCGTCCATCGGGGCCAAGGATGTCGTCGCGACGATGGAGCTTGTACCGCCATCCGGCGCCGATATGCTGACCTGTGTATCCCCACGCGTCTCGCCGGCGCGCACGTGACAGATACCATCACCGTGGAGAGTTGCATCGATGCGTGGAGCATCCAAAGAACCGATGCGCAGCCGCAGGGCGGTGTTGTCATTGGCGCTCGATGACTTGGTTTCAAGCAGCGCACGAAGGCCATCGGTTGCATCCGGCCCCGGCGTCTCCGCCTGCATGCCACGCATCGCCGAAACAAGCATCGCCATTTCCAAATGTATCGGCAGACAGCCAAGCGCGCCGTGGTTCGTCGATTCTGCTCTCAGAGTCATTTCGCTGGCACCGGTTGGAACCATTGAGAATGTCATTTCCAATGCCTCGATGCCACAGCTGATCACAGCTTGTACGATTGGCTCCAGCACTTCTGCGACGGTCTCGACATCGACCATTGGCTCCACAACAGGTTCCACGACAGAGGTCTCTACTACTATAGGCAGTGGATCAGCGTTGTCGATAACCTCGATCACAGGCGTGACAATCAAAGGCTCATCCGTGACCGGGACAACTGGCTGTACAAATGTAACATCGTACGCACCCCGCCGCCAAGTGGCGAGTAAATCGCCTAGTTTATCTGCCGGTAAGTTGGTGCCGCTTGATGGTTCATCCATGGTCGCTGATTCATCCTGTTCGGCATCACGATCAAGCGTGCTATCGATGCCACTCATATCGTCCGTGACCTCGGCCTCGGCGGCAACCGTAGGTTCACTGGTTTCTTCCAAAGGCGTAACAGACTCACGATGCGCCACATCATCTCCAAAGGAAATAACCGTTATCGCTTCGTCATCGTCATTTGTCGAAACCCAGATAACTTCCTCGATGTCTTCATCCAGAGGCGATTGCTCTTCCACAGGCACATCCGCTTGACGAACATCATCCACGGGAGACACTTGACTCAGTGGTTCATCCGCTGCGGGCACCGCAACAAGATCTCTGTCTGTTACGTCGATGGCATTGCTGATGGGTTCTTCAACCAGCTGTGCATCTTCCAACGTAGGAGGTGTGGCGAGAATGTGGACAACGGGCAAAGGTTCTTCCATCAATGGTTCGACTGCGAGTGTCGCAAGGTCGGGAACCAGCGGCGCGACGAGAGTTGCCAGGTCTACATCAGGTGTTTCGACGTGTCCAAGGATAGGTCCAGTGTTCGGTTCGCCTGTCGGGATGAGAACGCCTCCGATGACGCGTGCACCGCTCCGTTGAAGGGTAGTGAGGACATTTTTGCAGCTAGGCATTTGGGAATGCCCGACGCGCAAGGCAATGATTACGCCATCTGCCTGGTGGATGATCTTGCTTCCAGGTTCACCAGCATGTACGGGTGGCGTATCGATAATGATGATGTCGGCAAGCTGTGGCAGATGGGATTTAAGCATCCGCTGCATGGTTGGCGACTCAAGAAGCGCGCTAGCATCGGAGACCTGCATCCGGCCCGCTGGGACAATGTAAAGCCCTGGGATGCCCGATTCATGAACGGCATCCGATGGACTCGAAAGATTTCCGACGAGCATTTCGACAAGACCTGGCGCGATGGTCAGTCCGGTGTGTGCGAAGAGTTCGTGGAGCTGTGGGTGGCGCAGGTCAGCATCGATGAGGAGAACCGTTTTCCCCTG
>CAIRTT010000489.1 GCA_903881535.1 uncultured Armatimonadota bacterium | reverse complement strand
GGTTCATCGAGGAGTAACAACCTTGGACGCGTCGCGAGCGCACGCGCAATCTCAAGCCTGCGCTGACGTCCGTAGGGGAGGCTGTTTGATTGTTCCTTTGCAACATCGGAGAGGTCAAGCAGCTCAAGCAAGCGCTCAGCTTCTTTTATGGTCGAACTCTCTCGTTGCTCCCATTTGGGAGTGCGTAGAAAAGCGTGCAATATACCAGGGTCATCATTGACCGAGAGTGCCGTTCGCACATTGTCAATTACGGAGAGCTCGCCGAACAAACGGATGTTCTGGAACGTTCTGCCGATTCCTGCACGTGAGATGCGGTAAGGTTTCCACCCAGCGATACTTGTGCCATTAAAGCGAATATCACCCTCGGTGGGGGCGTAGACTCCCGTGAGGAGATTGAAGACAGTTGTCTTCCCTGCTCCATTGGGGCCGATAAGCCCACAGAGCGATCCTTCCTCAATCGCAAGGTTGACATCGTTTACAGCAGTCAGACCCCCGAAACGCTTTACAACCTTGGTGAGTTCTAATAGAGCCATGCGACCGTCCTATAGGGGAAAATCCCCAATTCCGGGCCGAATTTTATCATGCATCAACTACGTACCCGCCAAATCACTGGGATGAACACAGCGATATAATCCGACAACATTAAACGTGTAGGGCTGATGGCTCTAGACCGAGATTCATGAGAGCAGGTCAAATTATGAGTTTGGTTCAATGGCGTCCGTGGACGGATGCATCATTCGAAGAAGCACGCGATCAGGATAAACCCGTCCTCTTGTCAATCGTTGCAAAGTGGTGCCAATTTTGTGCACAGCTGGATAGCGATGTTTATGCCAACGATGCAATCGCGACCTACATCAATGACAACTACATTCCGGTTCGCGTTGACTCCGATGTCCGCCCGGAAATCAATGCCCGGTATACACAGGGTGGATGGCCATCGACATGTATCCTCACGGGTGAAGGGGATCTACTCTGGGGCGGCAACGCACTTCCACGTGAGCACATGGCTCAGCTGCTTCCTCAGGTCCTCGGACAGTACCGCGGTGATAAAAATGCTCTCAATGCACACATCACACAGCTGAGACTGCAGGTTCGTGAGCAGAACACACCACCAGCCTTTGATCCAAGTGCACCGCTGCAACCACAGCTGCCGCTGCATATCCTTATGGCATCGAAGTTTGAATTTGACTTTGCATTTGGTGGCTTTGGACACTCTGGGCAGAAATTCCCGCATGTTGATGTCCTTGAGCTAGTCGCTGATGCGCTAGTACGTTCCTACCGCGAAGGTGCTGGCGATCCAGATCTGCGCTTCATGCTCGATCGTACGCTGATGTCCCTTACCCGGGGTGAGCTACACGATCGTGTGAACCATGGCTTCTTCCGCTATTGTAAGACCGCTGACTGGCGTAATCCGATGATTGAGAAGCTCCTCGATGACAATGCCAGCATCGCTCGTACTGCAGCAAGGGTGTATCAATCCACGGGTGACAATGCTTGGTTGGAACTTGCTACAGATACGCTGGGCTATTTGGACACCCAACTTGCCATTGATGGCGCTGGATACGGTGCAAGTCAATATGCGGATGCAGAATATTACTCCCAGCCCGAAGACGAACGGCGCGAGTGGAATTCCCCGGCGATTGATGAGACATTTGTAGCCGGTGCTAACGCGCAAGCGGCCCGGGCCTGGTACTCCTATTGGCAAGCCACCGGCGATGTTGCAGCGCTGGACAAATCTGTTGCCATCATGGACCGCGTCGCCAGCCTTGTTGGTGAGGATGGATGTCCACGCCACTCGGAAGCGGATGGTTCATCCGAAGGCCTGCTCGTAGATGCATCCCGTGTGCTTGCTGCATCCGTGGATCTATACGAAGCCGGCGTTGGTGACAAATGGCTGATGCTCGCTGAGATGATTGCTGTTTGGATGCAAAATCGCCTTGGCGATCGCGCCGGTGGAGCATTCCACGACCATCCAATCCGTGAAGATGCACTCGGACACCTCAAGTTTGGCACTAAAGACCTTCCTGACAACATGATTGCAGCCGATGCGTTCCTTCGGCTCTTCCTGGCAACGGGTGAAGATGAATACCGGACAACCGGTACGCAGAACATCACCGCACTACAGGTCGCCGCACCTCAAATGGGCTTCCTTGCAGCTGGTCTTGCGCTTGCTAGCATTCGTGCACTGGCGATGCCGGTCATCGTCCATATCGTTGGAACTCCGGACGACAAGCGAACCAAGGAACTGGTTGCAGCCGCTCATCGACCGGCACGCTTGGAGCGATTTGTACAGGTCCTCGACCCGACCAATGAAGCAGATCGTGAGCACATCGATAACCTTGAGTACGAAGTAACGGACATCCCAACTGCGTACCCAAGAATCGGTGAGAACCCGTTGGCCCCAACGATTGACCCTGAAACGTTGCGCGAAACGGTTGACCAAGCATCAATCGCATAACCGAGTAACAAGTGACTGGCGGGAGATGGTCTACACCTTTGTAGCCCAAATCCCGCCAGCGTCTGTTTGTACCTATGGTGAGATTGCTGATCATCTGGGGTTGACTGCCCGGATGGTCGGTTCTGCGATGCGTGACTGTCCTGCGGAACTTCCATGGCATCGTGTCGTAGGCAGTGGTGGTCGGATTGCCATAGCGCGGCGATCTCCAGAATTAGCGCAGCGACAGCTGCAAATGCTTATCGATGAAGGTGTCGCTGTTAGAAACCTTCGGGTTATTTTGCCTGAGTGAGTTGGAAATGAGTCGAGATCGAATGGTGAAGTTTACTCTCAAAAGTACAGAAGACCTTGCAAAAATGCGCGAAGCTGGTAAGGCTGTTGCTGCGGCACTTAAGGCAATGAAAGATGCTGCACAGCCTGGGGTTAGTACGCTCGACCTCGATGTCCTTGCCGGGGAAATCCTCGCCGGTTTTGGGGCAGTTTCTGCTCTCAAGAATTACCAACCACCGTTTTCGGACATCAGATATCTGCATAACAGCTGCATCTCCATCAACAATGAAGTTCTGCACGGTGTTCCCAAAGCAGACCGATTCATTCGCGATGGTGATGTCGTTAAACTCGATATCGCAGCCACGTTCGATGGCTGGTGCGCAGATTCTGCAATCACAACCATTGTGGGAACGCCGAAGAGCCCTAAAGCGGAGAAACTTGTTTCAGTGACGCGGGCATCGTTGTACAACGCCATTCGTAAGGCGGTTTACGGAAACACGATGGGGGATGTTTCTCATGCAATCCAATCCCACGTTGAAAAAAATGGGTTTGGTGTTGTCCGCGATCTGGTCGGACATGGCATTGGCCAGACGCCACATGAAGAAGGACTTGATGTTCCCTGCTACGGGCGGGCAAAGCTTGGCCCGAAACTCGTCGTTGGGATGACGTTCTGTGTTGAACCAATGGTCACCACAGGCCGTGGAACGGTCGCTCACACCGGCGATGACCCCTGGACAATTATCTCTGCTGACCGTACTCTTGGCGCTCACTTTGAGCATACGGTGGCGATTCTCGAGGATGGTCCGTTCATTATTACGGCCGCAGAACGTTCGGATGAACCAGTTGTCACAACGGCCGACTAAAATCCGTTGAACTAAAGCTGGTGCGTTTGTAGAAGATGTTTCAGCATCGCTCGACGCTCAGCAATGGCAGTCCTGTCTGCTGGTGTTTTACCGCGCAGGGCTAGATAGTTCGTTGATAGGCGCGTCTTTGCGAGCGATGTGTTTTCGTGGCGTATGAGAAAGTCCCAATAGAGTGTCGTGAACGGGCAGGCCTTATCGCCAGCAAATTCCTTCGGTTGGTAAGCGCAACCCTTGCAATAGTCACTCATTCGGCTTATGTATGCGCCACTCGCTGCGTACGGCTTTGTGGCAGTCAAGCCATTGTCAGAAGCCTGACTCATTCCGATGACATTTGGAGTAACGACCCAGTCGTAAGCATCCAGAAATGCAGCCCAAAACCAGTCTCGAATCTCAGTGGGATTGACACCAAGCAGAAGCGCGAAGTTGCCTTGTACCATCAAGCGGATAATGTGATGCGCATATCCGGATCGAAGCGTATCGGTTATGGTAATGCTTAGGCAGTTCATCGTCGTTCTACCTGTCCAGTAAAAGTCCGGGAGAGGCTCCGTTGCGCCGAGGGCATTCTGTTCATTCCATGATTCTGAGCCCAGCCATTTATAGAGATGAAACATGTATTCACGCCATCCAAGGATTTGCCTGACAAATGCCTCGACGGATGCAAGTGGTGCCATATTAGCAGCATAGGCTTCCACTGCAGCATCGATACACTCCGCTGGCGATAGCAAGGACAGATTCAAAGCGGGCGACAGGATACTGTGGAAGCCGTACATGTCTCGCGATGACATCGCATCTTCGTAGCGGCCAAAATCAGCCAATGCGTAGTGGACAAACCAGCGAAGACGCTCAAGTGCAGCATCACGGGTAACCGCTTCCGTAAAGTTATCCAGATCGCCTGTCAGGTTAGGGATATCTTTGACGATGCTGAGGACATCCAGCGTTGTTTCGTCAGGATCAAAGCTTGGTTGAAGGATTGCCTGATGGTTCTTTGGGAAAGGCTTTCTATTTTCCTTATCAAAGTTCCAGACATCACCCACTGGCTTTTCGCCATCCATCAGTATGCCTGTTTGCAGTCTTACCATCCGGTAATACTGCTCAAGGCGTGGCTGCTTACGGGATGACATCCACTCTGAAAAGGCACTTGATGAGACAAACCAATAAGGGTCTGGTTCGAACGTTACGCCCTGAGCAACGAGGAGTTCTCGGATACCTTGTTCACGAGGTTCGATACAAACAGTGGGCTGTCTTAGCTCTGCAATACAGCTGATGATTGATGCATTCGTCCTGTAAACAACGGTGTAACCCCGGGTTTCAAGTGCATCCCTGAAGTGACGCATCGCACTCCAGACGAGAGCAATTTTCTTGCGATGGTAGGGTTTTCGCTCTACGAGTGACCAGTCTTCCACCATAAGGACGGTGTCTTCAGTGGGATGAGTCCCGAGGGAAGAAACATAGTCCAACGAGAGCTGATCTCCCAAAATTAGGACTGTTTTTGCCACTGTTCTTTCCGGGTAAATCTAAGACGCCAGACCATTAGCATCGCCTCGACGACGATTTTCTTGCTCATCTTTGACACGCCATCCACGCGGTCAGCAAAGATGATAGGGACTTCTTTGATGTTCAGGCCAAGGCAGGCAGCCCGGTAGGTCATCTCCACTTGAAAGGAATACCCATTTGAACGAATTGTCGAGAGGTTAACGGCACGCAGTGTAGATGCTTTCCATGCCTTAAAGCCACCTGTGACATCGCGAATCGGGAGCCCAAGAATAGTGCGCGCATACAGACTTCCGCCTCTCGAAAGCAGCTGTCGACCAATACCCCAATTTACTGTGCCACCATCGGTGACATAGCGGCTCCCGAGTACCAGGTCAGCAGATTCGAGGGCATCCACGAGGCGAGGGACATCTGACGGGTTATGGCTGAGATCACCATCCATTTGTACGAGAACGTCGTAACTACGGACAAGTCCCCACTCGAAGCCGGCTACATAGGCGCGTCCAAGGCCATCCTTTTCACGCCGGTGCAGAACGTTGATCGCGGTGTCTGATGCTGCTAAACGGTCTGCCAACTCGCCAGTGCCATCAGGGGATGTGTCATCTACGATGAGCAGGTGCGCCGTCGGTGCTTCCTTGCGAACGCGTTCGACTATGACGGGGAGGTTTGCCACCTCATTATAAGTGGGAATGACAATAAGGACAGACACACGCACAGGGTATCACCTCGGTTGTGGATGTCGGTGGTAGGATATGGGAGTATGTCGATGCGTATAGATGGTGCCTTTTCAAGCAGCAAACCAACGGTTAGCTTTGAATTCTTTCCTCCAAAAACCGATGATGGCGAGACACTCCTTTGGCAGGCGATAAAGCGCCTCCAGGATCTCCAGCCCGACTTTGTATCCATTACGCGCACTGGGGAAGGTACATCCGCAACCCTGCGCCTCACAACACGGATTCAGTCCGAACTTGGCATCAGGTCGATGTCGCATTTGACATGCGTCCATCACTCAGAAACTGAGATGGCTGAGCATTTGGACTCGCTATGGTCACAAGGCATTCATAATGTGCTCGCGCTCCGCGGTGATCTGGAACCCGGTCAGAGTGTTCCAGGCGGCAAATTTCAATATGCCACCGATCTAGTGAGCTTTGCGGCGAGTCGTCATCCGTTTTGTATTGGAGTTGCGGGGTATCCAGAGGGGCATCCACAATGCCTGAACATAACCCGTGATATCGAGCACCTAAAATCAAAGCTCGATGCCGGTGGATCGTTCATCATCACGCAGCTGTTTTTCGACAATAATGACTTGTTCAGGTGGCGGGACATGCTCTTGAAGCACGGCATTGATGTTCCAATCGTGGCTGGAATAATGCCAATCACCAATGTGTCGCAGATCAAGCGATTTGTAACGCGCTGCGGCGCAAAGATCGCACACCCTTTGTTAGTGCGTTTGGAAGCGGCTGAGGCCAATCCTGAAGATGTAATCCGTATTGGTCAGGAACATGCTCTGGCGCAGGTCCGGGGGCTAGTTGAAGGCGGGATCTCAGGATTGCACTTCTACACACTCAACAAGAGTAAAGCGACCGCCGATGTCGTTCGCGCGTGGAAAGCAACGGCGCACTAAAGCGTTTCTGGCCATCCAATCATCAGAATGGTTGGACTAGCCAAACCGTCCGTTGATATAGTCATCGGTTTCTTTACGCGCTGGCGTGCCAAATACAGTCTCCGACGAACCAAACTCAACGAGTTCACCGCGAAGGAAGAATCCGGTCATATCTGAAATACGCTTCGCTTGTTGCAGGTTATGCGTCACGATGATGACGGTGTATTGGTTCTTCAATCGTGTGATGAGCTCTTCGATTCTATGAGTGCTATTAGGGTCCAGTGCACTACACGGTTCATCCATTAAGATGACATCCGGTGAGACAGACAGAGTCCGTGCAATGCAGAGGCGTTGTTGCTGTCCGCCAGACAACGCCATCGCAGATGACTTCAACTTGTCCTTAACTTCATCCCAGAGAGCAGCATCGATAAGGCATTTTTCGACCAGCTCATCAAGTGCACGTCCGCGGGCTAACTGATGCGTTCTTGGACCAAATGCGACATTATCGTAGATAGACATTGGGAATGGGACTGGTTTCTGAAACACCATTCCGACAGTACGGCGCAGCGCCTCGACCGATACGGAGCGATCTCGGATGTCCTGGTCATTTAACTTAATCGTGCCCGTCATTTTGGCACCATCAATGCGATCATTCATACGGTTGAGGCACCGCAGGAATGTGGACTTTCCACAGCCTGAAGGACCAATAAAGGCAGTTACAGCATGCTGCGGAATGGTCATATTGACGTCAAAGAGCGCTTGGTTACTTCCGTACCAAAACGAGACATTCTGGACAGTGACACATGGAGTCGTTTGCATGGGTTTAAGAACGCTTTCCAGCACGTGTAAGGAACCGGGCAAGGATACTTAGAATCAGAATTATCAAGATGAGCGTCAAGGCTGTTGACCATGCCATCGCATTTTGAACGGGATCCGACGATGTTGCATACTTGTAGAGGCGTAGAGGAAGGGCATCCACTGGCCCAGTGATCGGGCCAAGGAACTCGTTTCCAAGGACAGTGAACAGCAGCGGTGCGGTTTCGCCTGCAACACGGGCGAGAGCCAGCATTACGCCAGTAACAATTCCATTGCGAGCTGACGGTAGTACGACAAAGAGCATGGTTCGCCAGCGAGGTGTGCCAAGCGCAAGGGATGCATCCCAGAGTGATTGTGGAACCAAGTGCAGCATTTCATCCGTTGTGCGCATCACGAGCGGAATCATCATGATTCCCAGTGCAGCGCCGCCTGCGATTCCTGAATATCCTTGCCCTGGATGTTTTTGTGCGTACGGGAGAATCCATATTGCATAGATAAAGAGACCTATCACAATGCTGGGAATGCCATTTAGGACATCGGTCAGGAACCTGACGACCTGGCACAGCTTACCGTTTGCTTCGGCTTGATACACGCCACTCAGAATTCCGATTGGTATCGATATGCTGAGGGCAATACCCAGAATGTTTACGCTGCCGAGAATACTGTGTTTGATACCGCCAAGCACTGGATTCACATTGTCAGGCAATCGGGTAAAGAAACTTGGCTTGAAGTAGGTGATTCCTTGGCGGAAAAGAAACCACAGTACGTATCCGAGAACCGCAATCGCAATAACTGCACAGATTCCACAGAGAGTCTGAAAGAGTGCGTTGAGCACGCGTCGTTGAACAAGAACGGGTGTTGATGCAAGCGATGTCATGCTGCAACTCTCCGCGCCGCAAGTCTCACGAGTGACCTGGCGAAGAAGTTGATTAGCATTGATGTTACAAACAAAACCAGGCCTAGCTCAATCAACGCTGCGGTTGCTATTCCTGGGGTAGCTTCGGTGAACTTATTTGCCATCGCCGATGCTATCGTATAACCAGGGTCAAACAGAGCTATCGAGCGACCATCGGGTGTGTTCGGGGTCATGTTGCCGATGACCATCGTGACAGCCATTGTTTCCCCAAATGCGCGCCCAAATCCAAGCATCACCGCACCGATGAGCCCAGGGGCAGCACTTGGGAGAACAACCTTTAGGATGGTCTCTGCTTGTGTCGTACCAAGACCTGCAGCCGCGTCGCGTTGCATTGTTGGAATGGCCAGCAGAATATCCCGGCAAATGGCGGTGATGAAAGGCGTAATCATGATCGCGAGGAGCAAGCCGGCAGCAAGCATGCTTGGTCCGTAGCCAGCACCGGTCAGGAGCGATTTCAGGATTGGAATCTTTGCGATGGCTGCGGATCCTAGTGCAGGCGTCATGATTTTGTCGCGTAGCAGGGGGATCAAAACGAAGATGCCCCACAGGCCGTACACAACGGATGGAATCGCGGCCAATAACTCGATCAGGAATGTAATCGGAAGGCGGATCCACTTTGGCGCTAGCTCAGCCAGAAAGATCGCGCTACATATCGATATCGGAACACTCACCAAAATGGCGATTCCGCTTGAATAGAGCGTGCCGGAAAGAAATGCGGCGCTGCCGTATTTGCCGGCTGCATCATCCCATTCATGCCCGGTAACAAAACCTGGCCCCAGGGCTTTGATTGCTGGCATTGATTGCCATAGCAGTGCACAGCCAATGGCTAGAACTAATGTCATAAGGGCCAAGGACATCGTCGTAATGGCCCCAATATACACAGAATCAATCCACTTACGGTTTGCGCCCGATGTCAGGCTACCCGTAGCAGTTTGTTGTTGGTCATCGGTGGTAGGCAAAACTATTTCCCGATAGCAGCAAAGGCACGTCTGCGAACCGGTTCTGGAAGAGGCGCATAGTCATACCGAGCGGCTGACTTTTGACCATCTGTCAAGCACCACCGGATGAAATCTTTCACTTCACGCTTGGCATTTGGATAGATCAAAATCCAAGTAAAACCAGCGATAGGATAGCCTTCCTTGTCCTGCGTATTGGTAATCATCGCCCTAAAGTCGGCAGGAAGGTCTTTCGCTGTGGCGCTCTCGGTGGCAGACTTGATGGATGCCACAACCCAGTTACCCTTGGCATTCTGAATGACTGCAAAGGGCATATTGTTCTTTTCTGCGTAAGCGAGCTCAACATAACCAATTGCACCCGGTGTCTGGCGGGTTAATGCAGCAACGCCATCATTGCCCTTGCCCTTAACACCAACACGGATGTTAACGCTCTTACCATCACCGATTTCTGCTTTGAATGATGCAGATACACGGGCAAGGTATGACGTAAAAATGGCAGTCGTGCCACTTGAATCAGCACGGGATACAGGAACAATGCGTAGCGCTGGCAATCTCACTGCGGGGTTAAGTCCAGCAATCGCAGCGTGATTCCAAGTACCGATTTTTCCAGTGAAGATGTCTGCGAGGACTTGTCCTGTTAGTCTAATGGATGTTGGACCGCCCGGGATGTTGTAGGCTGCCACGACACAACCAACGCACGTTGGAATATGGATGACACCAGCGGCTTGTGAGAGCTCAGCATCGGTCATCGGAGAGTCTGTTGCGCCGAAGTCAACGGAACGGGCCGTGATCGCCTTGATTCCGCCGCCGGATCCAATCGCCTGATAGTTGATAGAAACTTTACGCTGTTGACCGTATTCCTGAGACCATGCGTTATAAAGTGGCGCCGGGAACGTAGCTCCTGCACCATTGATCGTAACATCGAGCACGGGAGCATAAGCGCCATAACTGTGGGGTGCAAAATGGGTACGGATTACCTCAAAACTCATGACAGTCGAATCTCCAATCATCTTAAACTTTAGTCTAGATGGACGGTCACTCGTAAATGTTAAGAGATTGTGAAGTTTGTTGTCTGCCAGATTCACCATTTGTGTGACGTCTCTGACAGACAGGCATTCCAACGTTAGCGATTGTGTTTATGCGTATTTGACAGGAAGCGATTTTCCTGTTTTTGCACTCTGTACAGCGAGGTCTAGAATATGCACGGGCCTGCGTGCCCATTCCGGAGTGATGACAAGAGGCTCACGTCCAGAAATGGCCGCCTCGATATTTTGATAGAACTTCTCGGTCTGTCCAGCTTGGTTTTTACCCTCACGAATGGTAAGTACACCATCCGTTTTGGTTCGGATAACCCATTTGTCAAAGTACATCAGGTACGTACCCTTGGTACCTGTGATTTCCAAAATGCCGCGGTCACCCTTGTTATGAGCATCGATGCTCGAAATGTTCAGCGATAGCCAACGACCATCATCGAAACGAACGGTCAGATGCCCTTCATCTTCGTTTGCG
The DNA here is from genome assembly GCA_903881535.1 of uncultured Armatimonadota bacterium. Taxonomy (GTDB): domain Bacteria; phylum Armatimonadota; class Armatimonadia; order Armatimonadales; family Armatimonadaceae; genus CAIRTT01. Next base: position 2,838 of record CAIRTT010000489.1, on the reverse strand, counting down.
TCATCAGGGAATGGAAGACTATCCGCCCAGAAACCAGCTTTTGCATATCCGGAAACTTCTGTCATAGATGCCGGTGCCAGGATCTGGAGGCTGTATTCAAGTAAATGAACTCCCCAGTCGTACAAGATGCCGCCCGATACACTCCGCTGGCTACGCCACCAAGTGGATGGTTGGTCATACGCACCCATGTGGCATTCAATACGGAAGACATCACCGATTTCGCCAGCACTGATGTGCTGCATAGCCTCGAGGAGGTGACCATCCCAGTGACGGTTGTGATACGTCGAGAGAACGACTCCATGCGCATTCGCTGCTGCAATAAGGGAGTCACATTGCTGCGTCGTAATCGTCATCGGCTTCTCGATAACAACATGCTTTCCAGCATTAAGACACTGCAACGCTACAGCTGTGTGGGAGTCGTGTGGTGTGATAATGGTGATAAGGTCCGCATCGCCATCTTGCAGGAGATCATCCAAGGTGCTGTACGTCGCGATACCAGGGAAGTCCGCTTCAGCGGCTGTCAAGCGCGCTGGGTCGGTGTCACAAACGGCTACAGGGGTCATGCCTGCATCGCGCATTTGGGTTAAATGCTGACGCCCCATATTGAACGATGGCCCATAGCCAACAACCGCTACCTTTATCACGTGCATTCCTCACTGAATAAGACTGTAAATATGGTATCCGCAACTTTGGTCTACGGGTAGAATCGTTGAATGTGGTCTTTTCAAAACCAAAAACAAACTCCGTATGAGCGACGAGCGATGCATGATCCAAACGGAACGGGCATTTTCTATATGGACCGTGAGATCGCTCAGGTGATGGGGCATGAGGGCGCTGATTGGCTGGAGCGTCCAGAGAGAGAAGTTGAAGAAGCTCCTGATGTTCTGGTTCGTGCTTTGAAGCTAAAGCCCGGGATGATTGTTGCTGACATCGGCGCTGGAAGCGGCTACTTTTCCTTCCGTATGGCACCTCGGGTAGGTACCAAAGGAAAGATTCTTGCAGTCGACATTCAGCCAGAAATGCTCGCAATCGTCAACGAACGTTCACGAATCAACCGAGTGAAAAACGTCGAGACCGTTCTGGGTAAGACTGATGATGCATGCCTAAAGCCAGATTCAGTTGACCTCATCCTCTTAGTTGATGTCTACCACGAGTTTGACAAGCCATTCGAAATGACCGCATCCATGGTCAAGTCCCTCAAAAAGGGCGGACGCGTGGTGTTCGTTGAATATCGTAAAGAAGATCGTCGTGTACCGATTAAGGAAGTGCACAAAATGTCGCAGGCTCAGCTGCGCAAAGAATTGGCATTGTTTCCCGTCAAGTGGGTCGAAACAATCCCATCACTGCCGTGGCAACACATTGTTGTCTTCGAAAAACTCTAATGCCAGTACGTGTCCTTGTTCCAACATCCATTGTTGATGATTTGACGCTTCGGCTTCGCTCGAGCGGTGCGGACTTTGTCGATCTTGTGGGTTTCTCCGATGATGCCGAGAATCTCTGTGATGCGCATGCAGATGTCATTGTCAGGTGGATTGCAGGTGTCAGATTTGATGAGCTCATGGATGCGTCCAGAAAGCAGTGGCTGCATACGGCATCGGCCGGAGTTGATCATGTGATGGTTCCTGCGGTTCTTTCTCACCCGGATTTGATCCTGACGGACAGCGGTCCTGCATACGGTCCATCGATGGCGGAGTTTGTGATCACCTGGATGCTGGCAGTGACACACAAGGTTCCTCAGTTTTTGGATATGCAGAAAGAAAAGCATTGGGAATGGGTCACGCACACTGAGGTTTCGGGAAGTACTGTCGGAATCATCGGAGCGGGGCCTGTCGCGCAACACATCGCACAAGCGTGTAAAGCAGTCGGCTGCACGGTTATGTTGCATCGAAAGCGTCCTATTTCGGTTGCAGGTGTTGATGCCGTTTATTCCGGTTTGTCGGGGCTCATGGAGATGGTTCCAAAGGTTGACTGGCTTATCATTGCGTGTGCGATGACGCCTGAAACGGCTGGAATCGTAAACAGTACTGTCTTGGATGCACTTCGGCCTGGTGCGAGGATTATTAACGTTGCCCGCGGGGGAGTTATTGACCAGGAAGAGCTTCTCCGTTGTCTGGATTCAGGAAAAGTCAGTACAGCTGTCCTCGATGTGACCACACCTGAACCTCTTCCAAAGGACAGTGCACTTTGGAGCCATCCAAATGTTCATATCACCTGCCATAGCAGTGCGTGGACAGATGGACTGCGTGTACGGTTACTGGATTTGTTCGTTGATAATCTACGGCGCTATGTCAGTGATGAACAGCTACTAAATGTCGTCGACTTCAAGCGTGGGTATTAATCCTACGAGAGTGTGATGCGTTGATATCCGTATGCTGTGAATAAGATCTACGAAACACCGAAGTCTAGTGCAGCCTGTGCCACGGGCGCATAGCTTCTTCGATGAATGGGGCAAGGTCCGTGTTCCCGCAGCGCTTTCAGGTGGATGGGACTTGGGTAGCCTTTATGGCCATCAAAGCCGTACACAGGGTACGTCCCATGCGCATCGACCATGATGGTGTCACGAACAACTTTTGCCAAAATGGATGCTGCTGCGATTGAAACTGACTTGTCATCGCCTTTAACGATTGATGTACATCGGTTGTGTAATCTGGGCACCGGGCTACCATCAACGAGGACAGCATCTGGGTAAATAGAAAGCCCATTTATGGATCGGCGCATGGAAGCCCATGTCGCCTGTAGGATATTGATTCTGTCAATTTCCTCAACTGGTCCGATATCAACGTGCCAGCACAGTGCATTTTCCCGAATGACTTCTACAAGCAGTAATCGCTTCTTTTC
>CAIRTT010000488.1 GCA_903881535.1 uncultured Armatimonadota bacterium | reverse complement strand
CGTGGAACGGAGACTTTGTGGCCCTTGATGACGCCAGCCGCTGCACGGAGGTCTTCAATGCGGCCATTCGTGCAGGAGCCAATCCACACGGTGTCCACCTGGATGGAACGTAGAGGCGTGCCCGCAGCAATGCCCATGTAGGTAAGCGCCTGCTCACAGGCCCGCTTGTCGCTTGTGATTGTGAAGTCATCCGGGCTTGGGACAACAGCACTCAGCGGTGCGACCTGACCTGGAGATGTTCCCCAAGTCACATGCGGTTGGATGAGGGATGCATCCAGAATGACTGTCGTGTCAAACGTTGCGGCTTCATCGGTTTTAAGCTCGGCCCACACGGCAACTGCCTTGTCCCACTCAGCACCGGCTGGCGCATATGGGCGGCCCTTGAGGTATGCAAATGTGGTCTCGTCGGGAGCAATCATCCCAGCGCGCGCACCCGCCTCGATCGACATATTGCAGACCGTCATCCGGCCTTCCATCGAGAGGTTACGGATGGCTTCGCCCGTGTATTCGACGACATAGCCCGTTGCACCAGCAGTTCCGATTTTGCCGATAATGGCTAAAATGATGTCCTTTGCGGTCGCATCCGGGTGGAGTGCACCCTCCAGACGAATCTCCATGGTCTTTGGAGTCGTCTGCTGGAGACACTGTGTGGCGAGGACGTGTTCTACTTCGCTCGTACCGATACCGAATGCTAGGGCTCCAAAGGCTCCATGTGTGGATGTATGGCTGTCACCACAGACGATAGTTTGGCCTGGCTGTGTGTAGCCAAGCTCAGGCCCCATCACGTGGACAACACCCTGTCGTTCAGAATGGAGGTCATAGAGCGTGACACCGAACTCTGCACAGTTGGTCGCAAGCGTTTCGATCTGCTGCAGCGAAATCGGATCAATGATAGGAAGGGATCGGTCGGTTGTCGGTACGTTATGGTCCATTGTGGCGATTGTGCGATCTGGACGGCGTACTTTTCTACCGGATACACGAAGGCCTTCGAACGCTTGTGGGCTGGTTACTTCGTGAACAAGGTGGAGATCGATGTAAAGGAGGGATGGTTTTCCAGTTTCAGCATGGACAACATGGGTGTCCCAAATCTTCTCAAAAAGTGTACGCGCTTTCATATAACTTAGATTATAGGATATTGGCCTGCACTACCTGCTCGGGCCTGAAATGACCACATCGAAATGTAAGTCAGGTCGCATTGGAGCCAATCAGCTGTTTCCCAAGAAAACCACCGCCAGACGACACGACAGGTAGTTATGCCTCGCAGTTGGACTGAGTATTTGTCCAACTCTGAATGGCACAAATGAGACTCACTAGACTGCTGTTGTTCAACAGAAATTCCTCAAGATGACCTTTCTGAACTTCGGCTACGATGGATTTTGTGGGGTGCAGAGATCAATGTTAATAAGCTGATGTTGTCTGCCGGTGCACTTTGTTTATACCTAGCTGTGTCCGCCATTTATGAGACTCTCTAGACTGTCATTGTTTGATGCACATTTCAGATGATGGTGTCTGCTAAATCACGTCGTTCACTGCAAATTTATGCAAGCAACTTAACTTTGAGACACGTTTATGGGAACTATCTCACGTCTTCTATGCGTCAATTTCTTTATTGTTGTGCCATGACTGGCATGTCGTTTTGGAGATGAATCAGATGAAGTCAAATGTCATCCTATTGGGTGGACTTGTCCTTGTTGGAGTCGCGATTGGTGCTTGTGTCCGTGATGCGAGGACATCTATTCTCGGGCTAGGCTCGCTAAGTGCCGTTGCTGCTGCCCCATATGATGCATCCAAAGAACCCATTGTAGCTGCCGTAAAGCTCGCAGCTCCCGCGGTGGTCTCGATCGACACGACAAGTCGGCAGGTTTATCAGGTATTCGATGACCCCATGGATCGCTTCTGGGGCAACGGTGGCCGGCGGGAAACACGGGAGGTTCCGACGGGAGCTGGTTCGGGTGTTCTCCTCAAGGATGCCTATGTCCTCACAAATCAGCACGTTGTTGGCGAGGCTGTTGATACGAATGGCTCGATCACCGTGCGCCTCCCGGATGGCCGTAGCTTTAAGGCATCCGCGGTTGGTACTGATCGCAGCTCCGATGTGGCCCTCTTAAAAATAGAAACCAAGGATTCGCTTCCAGCTTCATCACTGGGTTTGGATGGCTCCCTTGTGCCAGGTCAGTCTGTCATCGCCATTGGTAATCCCGTTGGCTTATCAGCATCTGTATCGAGCGGTGTGGTGAGTGCACTCGGGCGGCCAATTGCAGTAGAAGATCGCCTCTACGAGAACCTGATTCAGACGGATACTGCCATCAACCCTGGAAATTCAGGAGGCGCCCTCGTTGACCTTGGAGGTCGTGTGGTCGGTATAAACACGCTTGTCCGAAATGATGCACAGAACATCGGGTTTTCGATTCCTATTCAGACCGCGATGCGTGTTGCGGACTCACTCCGCAAGTTTGGGAAGGTCAGGAGACCGACGGCGGGCATAATCGTGGTGAATCTGGATGACAGGCTTCGTCGGGCACTTGGTGTCGGCTCTGACGCTACAGGTGTCGTCGTCTGGAATTTGTACCGTGAGATGGGAGCCGTCGATGCTGGACTTCAACGGGGAGACCTAATCACGAAGTTTGCTGGCCAAAAGGTTGCGGATGAGCTCTCATTCCGCCGAGTTTTGGAAGCGCAAAAAATCGGCTCCAAAGTGAAGTGCGCCATTCGCCGTGGAAATCAGCAGGGCGAAGTAGAGGTACAGCTCTCAGAAGCGCCATAAATTGACCGATATTAGGATCCACGGATGCTTCGAAGGCGTTCGAGGGCCGTCGTCAAATCAGCGTCACTTGGATTTGGCATGCTTGTGTCGCTGTGTTTTGTTTGGATGTTTCCTTTAGCACTTGTGGATACAGACCGTGGACGTGTCCAACCATCCGAGAGCGTATCGTTATCCCACTGTTTCCAGACCTGCTCTTTGGTACACGCGAGTGTATTGTCATCTTCCGATGTTGATGTGAAGTGTAATTCGACGTCTTCCCCGTGATGCTGGCGATAAATGGCCTCACTGATGCTGACATAGAGGGTGTCGTCCTTACGGACGGTGGCGCCCATCGCGAGCTCTGGATGCCCGATAATCCGCCGTGGTTTCGCTGACCGTTGTTTTACGTAAAGTATGCCACCGGTTGATCGGTGGAGTTCAACCGTTGCTGATGGTTCTGTTGCCCTAGTTTGTTGGGGTGTCCACGAATGAACTCTCCCTCCTGTGACGATCAGTATGGGAGTAGGCTTCGGGATGATAATCAGACCGGATGCACCCTGACGCGGTGTCCAGATTTGGAGGCTCAACGTGACTAACCTTTTGTCAGATATCCAAGTATCTCACTATGATGTTGGATGGGAATATAACCTACTTCTGTTGGTTTTGTCTCACCATCCCAGCCCGGCGTAAACCAAAAGGCTGTCCATTTAGCCCTGATTGCACCATTAATGTCCGCATCGGGGTCATTTCCAATCATTACGTGGCGATAATTTGGCATCAAGGTTTCTGCAGCTTCAAAAATTTTGCTGTCAGGCTTACTGACTCCAACTTCGCTGTCAAGGAGAACGTGCGTAAAGTATCGGGTCAAGCCGCTCAGCGATAGTTTGCGGTGTTGGAGTGCTGTCGGACCGTTGGAAATGACCCCAAGGGTAGTCCCTTGTTGATGTAGACCTTCGAGGAGTGTATGGACTCCCGGAAAGCAGCTCCACGCAGACTCTTCCGCGAGAGCACTACATTCCATCAGGCGGACAGTATCGATAGTCTGAATGCCCATCCGAGACAGAGTGCCATTTGCGATATGACTACGAAACGCGTTCAAAGACATTTGGGGCAGGTTTGCAAAGCCAGGGGTATCAGGACCAAGCTCAGTGAGCCAGACATCCATGCTGTTGTTTGCGATGTCACGTTCACTGAATTCAGGATAATCCGTTTCGATGAACGCTTTGCTGGCCTTGACTGCTGCCGTCAGGCTTTTGGTTGTCGTGATCAGCGTGTCATCTAGGTCAAACCAGATGCATATCGGACTAGTCGTCAAAGCCATCCATGACTTCAAGGGGATGTGGTCGTGAAACCGTTGCTATGACGGAATCTTCGACAAACTGCGCGACAGCTTCTTCCTGCAGGAGGGCGTTGACCTGTAAGGTCATTTCTTTGACTTTGCGTTGGAGGCTACGATGCGCAGTGCTACCTGCTGGTGTATCCACCAGCTGCAGTTTTGCATCTACGAGACGGGCTTCAAGGACAAACCTCAGTTCACGCCACTGATTCGCTCTGAGCGTACCGCCCATAAAGTCATTAATGACATCATCTGTTGTCTCCATGAAGACAATCTTACCCGTGTGTGAGCGTCTCTGTCAGGCTGATTTTTTGCCGCGATTTGGAGCCGTGCCCAGATGGGTAGTCCGCTCGGCAATATTGGTGCAGTGGTCGCAAATGCGTTCGAGGAAGTGGGCTACCTGAAGCAGATACGTTGCTTGCATCACGCTACGTGTATCTTGCTGCAGAATTTGAATCAGTGTTGCGCGCATTTGTGCGTAGTACAGGTCCGCCGTGTCATCCCTCTTGATGACTTGCGCGGCAAGCTCAGTATCATGGGACAAGTAGGCATCCACACTGTCATGAATCATCCCATACGCCACCGTTGCATAGCGTGGAACATCAATCAGTGGTTTGTAGATAGCTTCATCCGCCATCCGCTGTCCAATCCGTGCGATATCCACGGAGTAGTCAGCAATCCGTTCCAGATCACTGGCATTTTTGATGATGTTGCTGATGGCACGAATGTCGAGTGTCTTATCGTTGTGACGCCCTATCATTTTGACGCAAGCTGCCTCGAGAGACACCTCAAGACCATCAACAACGGCATCCCTGTCGATGACATTTTGGCATGTATCGGTCAGCTGTAGGGTCAGACCGCGCACGGCGGCGCTCAGCATGTCTTCGGCAGCGACACTCATTTCGACGATCATCGCTGTGATGGACATCAGCTCGAGATCACTAGGTTGCTTTTCCTTAGACATTGTGGGGACAGTGTAGCAACCTACTTGCCAGTATTGTTAAGAACTTCACACGTAAACGTTAAGAACTTGCCAGAGGCGTTAAGTTTAGGTGCTGATATTTCCAGCATTTCTGGATATCTTGTCTATGGAGTGTAACCACAATGACTCTGCCCTCTGAGATTTCATCGGAAAGCACACGATCCAGGTATTCTGACCACTGGGTATCCAACGGTGCATCGGGTTCATCTAATAAGACCAACGAACTCGGTTGTGACAGGACTTTTGTGATAGCCACTCGTTGCCATTGCCCCGCAGAAAGCGATGTTATTTCCTTGTCCATGAGCGAGTCAACATCAAACATCGCGTTGAATTTAGTCGACGGATTTTGATGATCACCAACCATCAGGTACTCGCGTACCGTGTACGCAAATGGCCTTGGCGGGAGCTGTGGCAGGTAGGCCGGTTTCACCTTATTTTCGATTGAAACAACACCGCTGGATGGCTTAAGGACTCCTGAAATGCAATCAAGCAGGGTAGATTTCCCAGAGCCGTTTGGTCCCGTGATCACAATCGCATCGCCAAGTCGAACAGAAAACGATGTGCTTAGCAAGCGTCCGGTCACAGCAAGGGATCGGATTTCCAGCACTAACTTCCATCTCCACCCGTGATTTTGTCGACGATTTGCGTCAATTCTTCCTGCGATGCATAGGTGATAACAACGGTGCCTTTGTCAAGATTACCTGTGAGCCGAGCGCGCATCCCAAGTGCGTTCCTAAGGAGCTGTTCAACGGCTTGAACTTCTGTGGAGCCACGCTTGGCAACACGGTCAGCACGTCGGATTTCACCTTTCGTTTCGCTGGATGTCATTTCGGATTCCAGTTGGCGCACGGTCATCCGGCCAGCCTTTGCCTCACGCAGAAGCTCTTGTTGCCGTCGCATAAAGCTGTCATCCGTGCGTTGGTCCTTGTTGCCAAGGAGAGCACGGGCATGCCCTTCGGAGATCTCGCCTGCATCCAATGCCTGCTGTACGGGTGTCGACAAGCCCAGAAGACGGAGGGAGTTTGCGATAGCAGAGCGACTTTTACCAATTTTTGCTGCAAGAACGTCCTGTGTCCACGCATACGTGTCCAATAACTTCTGGTACGCAACAGCAGCTTCAAGTGGTCTAAGGTCTTCTCGTAGCAGATTTTCAATCAATGCGACGGTAAGGGCTTCCTCATCCGAATATGGCTTGATAACCACCGGTACACGCAGCATCCCGATGGAACATGCCGCCCTAAAGCGACGTTCACCAGCGACGATCTCAAATGTAGCATTGCCAATGGGTCGAACGAGAATAGGCTGGACGATGCCAGTCGACTTAATCGATGCTGCCAGCTCTGCGAGTGCATCCGAGTCAAAGAATGTCCGCGGTTGGTTTGGGTTCGGTTGAATCTGGGTGATGCTTAGCTCACGTTGTGGTTCGCTCCGAAGGAGACCATCAAGATCCGGGGCGTTTCCGCCACCAGGCAGTAGTGCGTCCAGCCCGCGACCCAACCCCTTCTTCTGTGTCGATGATGGCATCCCGTCCTTCAGCATGGGTCAACAACTCCTTGGCGATTTCTGTGTAAGCGACCGCTCCCTTTGAGCGGGGATCGTAAACGGTGATTGGCTGTCCGTAGCTTGGAGCCTCGGAAAGCTTTATGTTTCTAGGTACGACTGTATTTGAGACTTTGTCACCAAAAAAACTACGTACTTCATTAAGAATCTGATTGGCGTGATTGGTCCTGCCATCAAACATCGTCAGGATCACGCGTGCGATCGACAAATCTGGGTTGATGCCACTACGAATACGCTTCAGTATCTCAAGAAGCTGTGAAATGCCTTCAAGGGCGAAATACTCACACTGCATCGGGATAATCACTTCATCTGCTGCTGCAAGAACATTGATCGTCAGCAAGCCGAGGGATGGTGGTGCATCTATGATGATGTAGTCATATCGGTGGCTGACGCTATCCAGCGCTTTACGGAGAATTCGCTCTCTGTCTGGGAGCTCATAGAGGGCCAAATCTGCAGATGCCAGATCAATCGTCGCTGGTATGAGGTCGAGATTGCCAATAGCAGTGGGGATAATGGCATCAAGCGCCGTCGCATCCCCAGTGAGGACCCGATACGTGTCCGGTTCGCCGACACGCCGAACAACGCCTACGCCACTTGTCGCATTTCCCTGAGGGTCGGTATCGACGAGGAGAACACGCCGGTGAATAGCAAGCGCGGCCGCAAGACTGATCGCAGTTGTGGTCTTGCCAACACCACCTTTTTGATTGACCACTGCCCAATGTCTTGCCATTTTTGTCCTCGAAGTACACAACAGTGTACCGTTGTGGGGTGTTCTGGAATGCGTAATTGTTTCACGTGAAACAATTACAGGAATAGGTCAGTGTTTGGGGCCACTGTCGAAGATGAGAATTGTTTCACGTGAAACAATTCGTCACGATGTGCCAGCGGTGGATATGACCAAAGATTCCTTTTGCCCTATTCGAACTGGCTTTGGAAACTTAATCCTATTGGCTTCGGCGCTCTCGATTGTGTGGGCTACATTGGTCGATAAACCTGATTTGCCCATAAGCAGGGCCAATGCGGATGCTGTTTTTGTGTCCGTACGCCAGGTTCGCACAGCGTGGACATTTAGAACACCAGATACAACGGAAATGCGGATGCGATTCGCTTCAATATCCTTACGGGATGTCAATGTGCCCGCAAATGTTGATGTCAATAACGGGCTACGGACGCCAAATGGTGAGGATGCATTAGCATCCAATGCTAGACAACCGGACAAGGAAAGGCCAGATGGGATTGCATAGAGCAATGCTAGCCACTCGCTGGATGTCAACTGGTTGCTTTGGCGTTCATCCACTGGCTGGGTTAAAAAGGATGCCCCTGCAGCAAGTCCAAATTCACCATTAGCTGCAAACGTCGCCGCTGCAAGACCCGGGCTTACCAATAAGCTGCCCGTTCTGATT
>CAIRTT010000487.1 GCA_903881535.1 uncultured Armatimonadota bacterium | reverse complement strand
GCAGTGCCAGCCGTCGTATTTCACCAGCGCAACCGATGAACTCTCTTCTGCTGCGCAAACCTACGATGGCCGTTCCCCACAAAGGTGGTCCAGTCCTTGCGGATGGCGCCCAGCACCACCGGCTGCTCAGCGAGTGGATACGCCTCGGGATGCCCGGGCCCAAACAAGATGACCCAAGTGTCACCAAGCTGGATGTGTATCCAAAAGTCCGTACACTCACAACCGGGGACACACAGGCCATCCGGGTCGTCGCGACGCTTTCAGATTCCACGACACGCGATGTCACCGCCGAATCCCTTATCAGCGGCTCCGATGCCGCAGTTGCAAGCGTGAGCCCAGATGGCATCATCAAAGTTACAGGCAAAGGCTCCGCCGCGGTCCTGATCCGCTACCGGGATGTCGTTACAACAGCGACCATCAACAGTCCTTTTGGAATGCCAACAAAACCCGGCCCAGCACCGGATGCTGAAGCGCGAACTACGGCATCGGTTGCCATGGATGTCCTTGTCGACAAAAAACTCGCCCAGCTCGGCCTGACGCCAAGCCAACAGGCCAGCGACACAGAATTCCTCCGCCGCGTAACGCTTGATATTTGCGGAACATTGCCATCCCCAAGTGATATCCGTGCCTTCCTCGCCGACCGCGAGCTGGACAAACGTGAACGCATCGTCGACAAGCTCCTCGCAAGCCCTGAGTATGTCGACACCTGGACGCTGTTCTGGGGCGACTACACGCGTGCATCCACGAAAGCCCTCGGCGAACGCGGGCTGGCATCGATGAACCAGTGGCTGCGGTCATCCGTGGCGCTGAATAAACCGATGAGCACCTTTGCCCGCGAGTTGATTACCGCAAAGGGTAGCAACTACGATAATGGCGCCGCGGGGTTCTTTAGGGCGGAACGCTCCCCCGAGGCCCTTCTCGAAACCACCAGCCAGGTCTTTCTCGGAACGCGTATCGGCTGCGCAAAGTGCCATAACCACCCGTACGAGCGCTTCAAGCAGTACGAGTACTACCAAATGGCTGCCTTCTTTGTGCGGACCAAGACAAAAGATGGCCCAAACCCCGAAGAGACATTTGTCTATAATGGAAATGGCGGCGAGGCTGTCCACCCGCGCACCGGCAAGGTGATGCAACCGACGCCTCTCGATGGCGCACCACTTCCAGCAGACTTTAAGGGCGACCGCCGGGATGCCCTCGCTGACTGGGTAACCGGCCCGAGCAATCCGTTCTTCGCAAGAAACATTGTGAATCGCGTCTGGAAACAGCTCATGGGCATCGGGCTGATTGAGCCAGTGGATGACATCCGCGTCACAAACCCGCCAAGCAACCCAGAGCTGCTTGACCGTCTCGCGCTCGACTTTGTGCGCGGCGGCTACGATGTCCGCCAGCTGATTAGGGATATTGTTCTGACAGATACTTACCAGCGCACCGCCATCCCGACAAAACAAAATGCCGGAGACAACAAATACTACTCACACTACGCCTTCAAGCGGATGCAGGCGGAGCCGCTCATGGATGCGATTTCTGTGGCTCTCGGACTCGGGGAGCCCCTCGCCGGGATGCCAGCCGATCTCCGTGCCGTACAGCTACCGGATACATCGGCGACTGGAAGCACTTACTTCCTCGATCTCTTCGGACGCCCGGCGCGTAATGTTGTCTGTCAGTGCGAGCGCAGCGATGCCCCGACGATCGGACAGCTGCTTCATATTATGAATGGCAAAGGCATCCAAGACCGTATCGCCAGCAAAGACAACCGTATTGGGAAGCTGATCGCCGCCGGCAAAACCGATGCGCAGATTCTGGAAGATGTCTATCTCGCGACGCTGGGGCGGTATCCAACGGAGCGCGAAAAGATGATCGCGCTACTCGATATCGACCTTGCCAAGGATAGGCGTCTGGCGTGGGAGGATGTCCAGTGGGCGCTCCTAAACCAGAAAGAGTTCCTGTTCAACCGCTAGTGTGACTTCCGATTTTCTGGAATGAGCTTAGCGTTTCCCGCAGGTCCCAATCTGTGTGTTCGTGTGTTATATCTACTTCGCTACATAACCCTAGGTGTCAGGATAGTAGTCACCCCTATTGATTTGAACCACTGAAACTTGTTTTATAGGTTTGAGGACACTTAGATGGCTTATTCTAAAGAGTTACGTGAGCGGGCTATTGCCCAGCTGCTTCCCCCTATCAATGCTTCACTTTCTACGGTCTCAAAGGAGCTGAACATCCCGTATCAGACCCTTTATGCTTGGCGCACACAAAGCAGCAAGCAGCAAGTGCCTGTTTCTCAAGCCGGTGAAGCGGAAGACCTGATTGATGCGCAGACCAAGTTCAAGGTCGTGCTTGAGACTGCGACACTAAGCGGTGTGGATCTGGCAGCATACTGCAGCTCCAAAGGACTCTATGTTGAGCAGATTGCCCAGTGGCGCGCGCAGTGTGAGGCATCCTTCAACCCAACGACGGTGTCCGCTGCAGAGCGAGCCAACGCAAAGCGTATTCAGCTCGTTGAACGGGAGATTGCAAGGAAGGAAAAGCAGATTGCAGAGGCAGCTGCCTTGATGATCTTACGAAAAAAAGCGGAGGCGATCTGGGGGTTGGGCGAGGAGCAATGATCAGTACCCCGGATCGCCGAAGAACTATCACAATGATCAATGAAGCAATTGAAGCCGGTGCAAGACTAAGAAAGGCATGCGATACCCTGAATCTGTCTTTGCGGACCATTCAGCGGTGGCGCCGAACCGATGGAAGCGTTCGTGAGGATGCCCGTCCAGGAGCTAAGCGTCGAACTCCAAAGACAAGGATGTCCAGTGGGCGCACCTAAACCAAAAAGAGTTCCTGTTCAACCGCTAGTGTGACTTACGATTTTCGTGGGAATGAGCTTAGCGTTCCAACCAGGTTCCAATCCGTTTGTTCGCGTGGGATGTTTATTTCGTTACATGCTGACCATCGAGCGTGATAACCAAAACTATTCGTGTTTTCCACAATGATTAACTGTGAGTTGCCAAAGAGCCTGCCCAAGGTTCATGTGCGATTCGGTGCGTTAACGTGAAGTTCACTTTCCACATGGATGCTCGAGAAGGGCACGACGCGCTCATCGTAAAGTGGAATATAACGGTG
>CAIRTT010000486.1 GCA_903881535.1 uncultured Armatimonadota bacterium | reverse complement strand
GATATTCCACCGGAAGAACTACTTCTATCCTGACCTCCCAAAGGGCTACCAAATTAGTCAATACGGTCAGACACCGATTGGCATCGATGGCTTCCTCGAAATCGAGACCCCTGAAGGTGACTTGAAGCGGATCAATATCACCCGTGTGCACCTCGAGGAGGATACGGGTAAGTCTCTCCACTCCGATGGCCTTGGATATTCGGTGGTGGACTACAACCGCAGCTCTGTCCCACTAATGGAAATCGTTACGGCGTTCCCTCCCGACATCACGAGTGGCGAAGAAGCGCGTCAGTATGCGGAAAACCTTCGGCTGGTGTTGCTGTACCTTGGCGTCTCGGATGGAAAGATGGAGCAGGGTTCTCTCCGTGCGGAGCCAAACCCGAGTATTCGGAAGCAAGGTGCTGAGGCATACGGGACAAAGACCGAGCTTAAGAACCTGAACTCCTTCCGTGCAGTGCAGCTGGGTGTTGAATATGAAGCCCGCCGCCAGGAGACTGAACTCGAGGCTGGTAAGCAGGTTTTGCAAGCAACGTATGGCTGGGATGCGGAAAAGGGCGTCACGGTTCTGCAGCGCTTGAAGGAAGGTGAGCAGGAGTACCGCTACTTCCCGGAGCCTGACTTGATTCCGATTGAGTTTACGGAGGATGAGATTGCAGCAGTCCTAGCAAGCCTGCCAGAGCTTCCACTTGCGAAGAAGCGGCGTCTCGTTGCCGACTACGGTGTGTCGCAGGGGGATGCCCTTCAGCTGATTCAGGACCAGGCACTGGCAAACTACTTTGAAGCTGCGGCAACCGGTGCCAAGGATGCAAAGGGCGTTGCGAACTGGATTCTTGGAGATGTTGCCCGACTCTCTAATGCAGCGAATATTGTGCCTTATGCTTCGAAGATTACCCCTGAGCTCCTCCGCGGTCTGGTGGATGCGATTTCCACCGGGACGATTACCGGAAAGATTGCCAAAGAGCTCATCGAGGAAATGTTCACGACCGGTAAGTCGGTCCAGACATTGATTGATGAAAAGGGTATTAAAGTCGTGGATGCCAGCGTTGTGATGGACATGGTGAAGCGTGCGATTACTGCCAATCCGGATGTCGTTGCAAAGATCAAAGGCGGTCAGGAAAAGGCGATGGGCTTCCTTGTGGGTCAGGTGATGAAGGAAGCGAAGGGGCAGGCCCGCCCGGATGATGTGAACCGTTTATTACTGGATGCACTGGCCGAGCTACCTTAGTAGAGCACTTGGAAGCGCATAAATTCTAAAAAAACGGCAAATTGAGCACAATCTGCCGTTTTTTTCATGATTTTGTAATATTGGTACGATGTTATACGTATTGTACGTATGTTGCAGAACAATCTGCCAAGCGTACTGAGTAATCACAACCCGAGTGGCCCGCAATGCAGACTTGGAAAGACGTGCCTGCATACGTTAACAGATGACTCTAAACTCGCAGATGTTGTCATAGAGGTAAGTACGGGATGATTGCTTGTCCTGACGAAGGAGAATTGAATTGCTGTATCCCACAATCCATATGATTCAGCCGCCGGCTGTAACACAGCAGAAGCCATCACCAGAACCGGCTGCCCCCAAGGCAGCAGATGGACTGACTTCTGCGCAAATTGAGGTTTTGCTCAAAGGTGTGCCCGTGTTTTCGCTCACAGATGCTGGTGGGCAACCGATTGTGAGCAAGGTCCCAGATGCAACCAAAGGCGTGACGGCAATCTTTATGTCACCTGGGACGGCTTCCGCAGCGCTAGCCCAAATCAAAACCAAGAATGCTGAGCTCGGCGCGAAGTTAAAAATCAACCCAGTGTCACTCTGGGACATTTATAAGCTCGCTACCAGCGAGACATCACCGTTTCTAATCCAGTTTGTAGCGGATCCGGTCGAATTGGATGCCGCAAAGCCGTTTATTAAGGAGGGGCGTACTGTACGCGTGCCGCTGTTTGTTGCAAAGAATAAAAAAGACAATGGCTTGCTGACGATCAACCAAAAAGGGTCGGAAGCTATCCCGATGTTTCTTAGCAAGAAAGATCTGGATGCTGTGCTGCGGAAATTTGGCAAGCCTGAGCTGCTCAACGAGATTACAACGGATGTTGTTGACCTCGAACAGCTCCTCGGATCACTTACCCGTATCAAAGACCCAAGCATCGCAAAAACCACTCTCGTACCACCAACAGAGTCTTTGGATTTTCTCAAAACACAGCCTGCAACAAAACAAAACGCAAATGAATCGCAAAATTTAAAGCCAAGACCTGGCGCAGAGGGGTCATCTTCCCCGATAGCAGGTGGAGTCAAGGTCAACGCAGCGGGTAAAGTGAAAACGCCTTCAACGGTGCCGGTAAAGACTCCAGCCAAGCCGGCGACACCAAACAAGAAACAGCCGTAAAACAGGTGCTAAATCAACTACACTTTCCTAGTGCGTTGTTACGTGCATTACGATAGAACAAAATTATGCTAAAACCATTATCCGTGCAGTTCGGTATTACGGTTCGACGCCTTCGCCAAGAGAAGGGGTTTGCGCAGGAAGAATTTGCTTACCACTGCGGAATCAACCGGACCTACATGACTGATGTTGAACTAGGACGCCGCTCACCAACCATCGATATCTGCCGCAGAATATGCCGCGGACTCGCTATTGAGCTGAGCGCGTTCTTTGTCGCCCTTGAATCGGATGGCTATACCGTCCTCCAAGACGATGGAACATCCAGCGAATAGCGCCATCCCCACAATGATGCCCAGTCGCAACGCAACCTGAAAACAGGTGCAAACGGATGGGCATCGGGGATTGGTTGCTACTGACTCCTGATCAATCTACAAACATTACGTACTCGTTTTTGTACGCGCCAGCGGACTGTACTGAGTGCTTACCGTGGCAGCACGGTCACATAACTCGACTTGGATGTTAGTGCGACCTTCCCACTCACCTTCACTGATGTTGTCTTACTGACCTGCTTTGAACTTGCTGTAAAGACAACCGATGTTTGCCCCGCCGGTACAACCACATTCGTCGGAACCGTGAGGGCAACGTTCCCCGATGTTAACATCACACTCGTCCCGCCAGCAGGTGCTGGCCCCGTGATGTGAACCGTTACTTCAACCACATCACCACCGATAACCGTTCCACGGGGTGCCACAACAGAGCTGATCACCGGCGGTATCACACTCAGACTCATGGACTTCTTGAGTGTTCCCAGCTGGGCAACCATAAGTCCAGATGTCTTTGTCGCCACGACGCCCGCTTGGATTGCAAAGACACCACTTGTTGCTCCAGCGGGAATGAAGACCTCTGTTGGCACATGAATGGCAGGATTTGTAGATGACAACGCTACAGACAAACCACCACTCGGTGCGGCTCCCGTCAATAACACTTTCCCCTGCTGCACCGCACCACCGGTCATCGATGACACCTGCAGCTTCAATGATAGAAGCGCAGCCGGATTCACCGTGATTGATTTCGACTTTGTGAGAGCGCCGGCAGTCGCAGTGACGGTTGCGATTAGTTTCTGTTGGACTGGCGTCGAGCTAATCGCAAACGATGCACTGCTTGATCCCGCAGGAATATGAACCATTGCTGGCACAGTCACCACGCTCTGATTGCTTGAGATCCTTATATCCACACCCGTACCTGGTGCCGGAGCGCTAAGGGTAATCGTGCCCGTTGCCGTTGCGCCGCCCGTAACCGAAGTGGCACTCAGCGACAGCAGCGCAACATCCACCGGCGAAACCGTAAGAGGAACAGTCAGCTCTGAAAGTCCATCCGATGCGCGTAGCAGCACACTTTTTCGTACACTTACATTTGCGGCATGAACCATCACGCCCGCTGATTCCTGCCCCTCGACAATGTGGACCAAACTCGGAAATGTCAGGCTCCCGGAAGCTTCCGAAAGGTTGACATCCATCCCACCCGGACCAGCCGGTCCTGTCAATCGAACATCCACCCAGGTCGATGCACCAGCTGCAAGGTCATTGATTTCTGGGAGCAATGCAGACAACGTACAGGGAACGACCATCACATCCGTGCTGCTGGCGGTGCCATAGTAGCTGGCGGAAACCGTGAGTGGTGTGTTGCTGATGACGACAGGAGCGACAATCTGCAGCTGAAGCAGCGTCGTGCCAGCAGGAATGGAAACCTGGTCGGGGAGAGTTATACGACTGTCACTTGATTGCAATCCAACAGTCAACCCGCCCGCTGGTGCCGGATGACTCAATTCGATATGGAGCAACATCTCCTGCCCAGATACAACAACCGATGGGCTGAAAACCAGCTGCTGAAGGGTTGCTGCAAGCACAGAAACATCGACGCATATGCAGTCCGTATCCGTGGATGCCTTAATTTGGTAACTACCTGCCGGGCACTCAGAGGCAATATCGATGCTGAATCCAGCTTCTAATTGACCTGCATTGATATGAACACTTGCCGGTACGACAATGCCAGGGATATCCGATGTAAGCAGAATATCCAACCCAGTCTCCCCTGCGGGATGCTGCAGCGACACAACGCCTTGTGTCACACCACCTGGCGCGATTACGGATAACCCAACAACCACCCCACCTAACATTGGAGGCTTAACGGTTACCGGCACCACGAGCGATTGCCCTTGAACCGTTACCGTCACATTACCTGTAGTCATCGCACCAACTGCGGTTACGGACCCGGTAACCGAAGCCGTAGTCAACCCGCCTGGAATCTCTACCGTCGCTGGAAGGTGGATCGCAGGATTATTGGATGACAGCTCAGCCACCACTCCTCCAGCTGCAGCCATACGATCCAATGTCACTTCTGCCGTTACGGTATCGCCGCCTCGGAGGACAGATTTACCCAGCCGCAGTGCGGTCAACTCCACATAGTTCGACAGCATCATCGCCTGATATGCATTAACCAAACCACCGGATGCCACACTACTTGAAAGCCCAGACAGTGGCGTCACAGATGCTAGCAATGCCTCTTTGATCTCAGCAAATCCCCACTCTTGTCGGTTTTCATGGAGGAGAGCGGCTACCGCCGTGACCATCGGTGCTGCCATCGATGTTCCTGAAAGCGTTGTATAGCCGCTGGCATTCTTGCCTTGCGGATAGGTGCTTGTGATCGATGACCCAGGAGCTGCGATATCGACGCTTACAATCCCGCGATTCGAGAACGACGAGATCGCACCTGTAGGAGTAGTACTCGCTACGGAAAGGACATTTGGCGAATCGTAGGATGCCGGATAAAAGGGTTTGGTATCGTTATCGGTGCCGTTATTTCCAGCAGCAGCCACGAGGAGCAAACTACTTTGCGCACCGGCGGCATCGATGGCAGCCTTACAGAAACCGCTGTAGCTTGCGCCTCCAATGGATGCATTGGCAATAGATATTCCATTCCGTGCACAGTACTCGATGGCAGCAATCATCCAGCTTGTGAAACCACTGCCATCGTCCCCGATGATCTTGAGGGGAACGATAGCGGCATCCCAGCAGATACCCGTGACACCAATTGCGTTATTCCCCTGCGCTGCAATAATGCCAGACACATGGGTGCCATGGCCATGGCCATCCGCCGGGTTGTTATCACCATTCGAGCGTAATAGTCCCGGTGATGTGTACGTAAAATCCCAGCCATTGGTGTCATCAATATAGCCATTTGCATCATTGTCGATGCCATCCCCTGCGATTTCACGCGGGTTGGTCCAGATATTGTCGCCAAATTCAGGATGTGTTTTGTCTATTCCTGTGTCGAGCACAGCAATCTTGAGGGAATGTAATCCTTTGCGGAGCCCCCACGCCCGAACGGCATCTATATGGATACCGGAGACGGAGTCAAGCGCCCATTGCTTGGAGAAGTTTGCATCATTGGGAACTTCAGCCACGTGCAGGCGGAAGTTTGGCTCAGCCGTGATGACATCCTTTGATGCACGCAGCTTATTGAGAGCATCCCCAACAGACGTCCCGACACGCACCTCGGTTAGCCCAGGAATGATACTAAATTTGCGAACCAGTGCACCATCAAAATCGGCCAGTAGCTGATCCCGGTTTGTATCTGAAAGGCCAGCTTTGAACTGAACAAGAACAGTGGATGCATCGTATTCGGATTGCTGTACTGCCTCCTGTCGTAGTGCGCTGACTTGATCTGCGTTGGCAATTCGGACATCGGCATGGCTGCCATTTACGATGTTGAAGTATGCACAAATGCAAATGCTGACCGTGATTTTTTTGATAATGCTTGGTGTAAACGTAAACATAAGGGTTTGTATCCACGTTCACATAAGCAATAGTCATTCCGAATATGCCGTTTGGCATAAGAATCCATTAATGTTTTTCACGTGTGCATGAAATGCTTGCACAGAATTATGTGCATTTTAGGAGAGGAACAGGACTAATCAGCCAGAGCGGATGCATACCAACTAATGGTGCTTGGGAGCGTCTCAGCGATGGCTTTTGGCTCCCAATGTCCAAGTAAGGAACATAAGCGGGATGTGTCCGTGGTCTGGTCACGCGGTTCAAATGCCCCGGCTGGAGATGCTGCGATATCCGGTTCAGGAGTATCAATCCCCAATGTATCCGCCACACTTTTACGTACCAGAGAGACCACATCGGCTGCTGTGTGTCGGTGTGGGCTACCGATGTTGTAGGCAACAGGCACCAGTATCCCACTGGGTGCGACTTCCAAATCCGCCGGCCGTGTGGCAATAAGGGCATCATCGGCAAGGGCAAGCAAGGCGTTGGTGACATCCGAAATGTGGATGTATTCCCGTAGCGCGGCGCCGGCAGGCCCCGCGGTGACACGGGCAGGTGTGCCATCGATGGAGCGTTTTATGGTGCCTGGGATGATGCGTGAAAAGTTCAGGTCCCGTGGACCGTGCACATTTACCAGACGTGCAACCCGTATCGACATGTCATCCGAGACGCCTGCGAGCAACCGTGCCAGCTGATCGCCCCAAGCCTTTGTCATTTCGTAAAGACCACCATTTGCAAATGTGTCATCTGATATGTCACTGACCGGCAGGCTGGCGTGTGTCCCATATTGCTTATCGGAAGACACAAAGACGAACGCTTTTACATTGCTTCGCCGGGCTGCAATGAGGATATTCAACGTCCCAATAACATTGGTCTGAATCATTTCCTCGATGTTTTGTAGGTCTCTGGGATCTTTGAGCGTTGAGAGTGCTGCGCAGTGATAAACGATATCCGGTCGGGCCTGTGCGATACAGGCATCCACTGCCCGGGCATCCCGGATATCAAGTCCATCCAGCTGCATCGGGCCCAGGACTCCGCTGCGTGTTGCAATGCCCGTGGGGTAGTCGCCTCGCAAATCGTGGGCGGCACCGAGTGCATTTCCAATAAATCCGGTCGCTCCGGAAACGACAACACGCATGATGTCTGCTTAGTGCGCCGGTGCGTTTGCAGGAGGCAGCTTAGCGAGCTCATCCTTTGCGAACACGCGGTCGAGAACAGGGCCATCTTCTACGATTTCACCATCCCGGAAGCGGATGATTCGCGTTGCGTGGCGTGCGATGTCATTTTCGTGCGTGACCATGATGACGGTCTTTCCTTCGGCATTCAGCTCTTGGAAAATGTCCATGATTTCAAAGGATGTGCGGGTGTCAAGTGCGCCTGTTGGTTCATCCGCGAAGACGATGACCGGGTCGTTGACGAGACTGCGGGCAATCGAAACGCGCTGCTGCTGTCCACCCGAGAGCTCGTTTGGCTTGTGGTCCATTCGGTCAGACAGGCCAACACGATTCAGCGCCCACTTGGCACGCTCTTCACGGTTGCTTGCGCCGGCATAGAGCATCGGGAGCTCAACCTGCCGCAGTGCAGTCGTGCGTGGGAGGAGATTGAAACTCTGGAAAACAAAGCCAAATTTCCGGTTGCGAACCTCGGCAAGGCGGTCATCGGAGAGGCGGGAGACATCCTCACCCTCTAGGTAATATTTGCCTGTGGTCGGCCGGTCGAGGCATCCAAGGATGTTCATATACGTCGACTTGCCGGAACCCGATGGCCCCATGATGGCTATAAACTCACCAGCGTGAATCTGAAGCGTGATTCCTTTAAGAACGGTCAGGTCAAAGTTACCCGTCT
>CAIRTT010000485.1 GCA_903881535.1 uncultured Armatimonadota bacterium | reverse complement strand
GCCCGCAGCAGCTCAATCTCTTCCTGAAAGGATGCCAGCAAATCCAGCGCCGTCTGACCGTAATGAGATCGACCGCGGCCCGCTTCTACCATCTGGGTCATCACGTCCTCTTGAAAATGACTCGACAGACCAAGCGTGGATGTCGTCACGCCTCGTGTTGCCGCCAGCCCAACACGGTCACAGATGGCAACCGGATCGGTGAGACCAGCGTTGAGGCAGCCATCCGAGATAACGATGACACGATTCAGGCCATCCCCGGGGCTTGCGAGGAGGAGCTCAGCCGCACACTCCCAGCCTGAAAAGAGTGCAGTGCTTCCACCGGTCTCGATGCTATTGATACGCTCAATAATCTGCGCTGGCTGCTCGCAGTGTGTCAGGGGCTGAACAATATCGACACGAGTGTCATAGGCGACAACAGCAACACGGTCCTGAGGCCGGAGGCCGTTGATGATTTGCCCGATGACCTTTTTGGCATCGGCGAGTGGCGAACCACTCATGCTCCCGGAGCGGTCGAGAACGATTCCAAGAGTGATTGGGGGAACCTGCTTTTCCACGCCAGTGATGATGGTGTCGGCTGCGACGCTGACGAGGATATCGAGGGCTCCGCCGCTCTGGCGAACGACAGGCTTTCCTGGGATGACATCGATTGCGAGGTTAATGCTCATATTTGTTTCACGCTCTTTGTGTGGACCGCTTGAATCACTCCCTGCCCCGATCCGGAGGGTAAGGGAGACCGTTCATGACAAAACGGGGTGTTTTGCATGGAAGGAAAACGCTGGTGGGATAGGCCGCAGCACTGCGGCAAAAGACACTCTATAGAAAGGTGACTAGGTTACAAATGTGGACATGTGTGGTGATCTCCTCTTTCTCTAAACGTTGTGGTTCTTTGTCCTATCGTTGTAGGAGTGGGTGGTTGTTACAAACCAAATCTACATGCGGTCCCGGCTCATAAGCCAGACCATCGATTCCTGAAGGCGCTTCATTTTGGTCAGCAAGCCCTTGCTGGATGCTGCCAGCTGGTACTCATGCCGTAAAAGCTCTCCAAATGCCGCTTCCAGTGCCTTGATCTGCCGTGTGTCGGTCAGGTTTAGCCTGGATGGCTCTATCAAAACATCGATTCCATCCGCGATATTCCACGTAACCGTGCGCTGCCGCCGCGCTCCGGGACTCTGCGGTGCGCCGCTACCGGCGAGCAGGTTGTCCAGAATCGCAGGGCGCTCAAGCAAAAGGTGCGCCAGCTCGATGAGATCGGAGTCGAGGTCATCCAGTGGACCTGCCTCCGCGACCATCGATGACGACGCAACGCTCTCGAACTGCTCCGCCTGGCTATAGACCGGCTGGGACTCCATGAGGAGTGACCGGTCCATACTGCGGGTGGCGCGGCCGTGAGGCCGTGCCGAGCGTGGCTGGACATTGCGGTTGATTTCCTCAGCCCGCTTTCGCTCCTGTGCAGCCATTTCCTGAGCCCGGGATACGGGATCGAGGAGACGCTCACACATGTCGATATCAGCAGCTGCAACAATTTCCTTGATGCGGCTAAGGGACAATCCCCCACTGAGTAGGACACGCACCGCCACCAGCTTTGCCAGCTGCAACGCACCGTAAATGGCTTCGCGACCATCTTTGGTGGGTGCATCCAGGAGCTGAGTACTTACGTAAAAGCGAACGAGTCGCTCTGTGACTTGTCCTGGAGTTCCAATTCCGGCTTGAACGAGGAGGTCATCGGCTGTGTCAGCGATTACTCTGACTGTTCCGATAAAGTCCCGTGGAAGTGGATGATTGGTGCTCACGGGTATATATTACACAATACTGACAGTGATGTCAACATCAGCATTGAAACTATTTTTAGTGTCAATGACAGTGTGGCGAGAACTAGGGAAATGTCCTCTGACTGCCGAAACTATCTCTATGAACGCAATCCTACCACTCATCGCAACCGTGACTGCCATCGCCGCGCCCATGCAAACGCAGACGGCGCCTGTCTACGGCAACCTCTTCGATGGCCGTACGCTCACAGGCTGGCGGGCTACCGGGAATGCGAGTATTTGGACGGTCAAGGATGGCGCGATTGTCGGGATCAACGATGAAAAGAAGTCCGGCTCGACGCTCTACACCAAGGCTAAGTATGAGGACTTTGACCTCTCGCTCAAGGTGATGTGGACGGGTGTTGTCGACTCGGGTGTCTTCCTGCGCAAGCCAGAGCTACAGGTCCAGCTTGGCCAATCCAACTCCCTCAAGATCGACATGACCTGCTGTTTCTACACCGGCACCAAGGGCGATATCTATCCGCAGGCCGGCCGCGGCAAGGGCGTCGCAGCGCTCCTAAAGGAAGGCGAGTGGAATACGCTGCGCGTCCGTGCCCGTGGCGACCGCTTCGAGGTCTGGCTCAACGGCGCCAAGACCACCGACTACACCAACCCCGCCTACCCCGGCGCCGCCCCCCTCGGCCTACAGGTCCACCCCGGCCTCGCGATGTCCGTGCAGTTCAAGGACATCGTGGTGAAGAGCGCGTATGGGGAGAGCGGGGAGTAGGCTGCGGGCCGATTGCGTTGGTTGTAAGTTCAACAACCGCACCAAGGTCGCGACCATGTTTCGCTAATGCCCTATCTTTCGCACGTGCGAAAGATAGCCAATTTTAGCAAAATGAAGCCATTGTGATTCTGGTTAGTAGCGTAAACAGACATTGGCACCTCGCACGACAACGGACCGATGCACCAGGGAACAACCAACGGCTTCCCTTAGTCTGGTCGTGTCAGGTCAACATACTGGTCGTCACGACCAGCATCAACCAACTCACGGGACATGGAATCGAGAGTCGCCTTACGCTCGATTGTTCGACGATTCAGATAGGAAAGAACGTCTTTTTGGTAGATACGCCTGTGCGTTCCCGCATAGTGACACGGAATCTCACCGCGGTCCAGAATACGAACACAATACGGTCGGGAGACACCAATATACTCAGCTGCCACACTTGTGGTTACTGTTTGATTGTCATATACAAGATAGATGGATTGATTCGTCCCCATTG